>JAPPMR010000816.1 GCA_028818995.1 Candidatus Poribacteria bacterium
CGTCCGCCGCAGCAGGAATTGCTCCCACAGACATTCGCGCAGCTGCCTGAAAAGCCGAAACTCATAGCGAAATACCATAATGGACCAAGAATAGAATCTGTGGCATTTTCACCAGCGGACCCATTTCTTATAGCGTTTGCGGATGAATATGGCACCGTAAGGTTGTGGAACAGAAACAACACCAAAGAACCAATAAGAATTCTTAGTCATCCCGAATTGTCTGCATCTGTCGGTTTCTCCCCCACAGGCGAATTGCTTGTGAGTTCGGGTTATGGAAAACTCGTATTGTGGGATGTTGTTTCGGGAATGAAACTCAATACACTTAAGACCTCGCGTGAATTTGCCTTTACACCGGATGGACACCGACTCGCGACAGTTTACAATGAAGTGAAACTGTGGGATATACGGAATCCAAAGAAAATAAAGGAAATCACTACGCTACCATTTGATGAAGCACATACAGCAGAAGGTTGGGCAAGTGCAGTTGGCATTTCACCAAATGGAAAATGGATCGCTGCTGGTTATTCCCTGGGAACTATAAAAGTCTGGGATTTGAAGACCAGACAACATGTCAAAACCTTAGAGACATTTTTTCATGAAATGAATTATCTCAAATTTTCTCCGGACAACAAATTCTTGGCTGCAGGAGGAGATGTGCTTTACAAAGATAAGAATAATAAGTATTGGATAAGTAGGGGTTCTGGGGGTTATAACATCTGGGAATTGCCGAGTTGGAAACGTCACGGAGAGGTATTACGTGGAAATATAGACAATTTGGTGTTTTCACCAGATGGAAAGGTGTGCGTTAGTGCTAATGATGAATCTTTTTCGGGAAGAGGCGTAGAACTTTGGTCTGTTGAGAGTGGCGCGCCAATTACCTTCTTACCTACGCAGGCGCGGGATACTGCATTTTCAAAAGATGGAAATTATCTTGTCACCGGGGGATGGGATGGAATTCTACAACTGTGGGAGCTTGCGTCACAGCACTTAGTGTTAGCGACACCTCCTTCGGATGTTGTGCGGATAATTTACTTTCTTCCGAAAGATAAAAACATCCCACCTAACATTACACAAAAAATAGATAAATCAATTAGAAAGGTTCAAGACTTTTACGCTGGTGAGATGGAACGCCACGGATTCGGCAGAAAAACATTTAAGTTTGAAACGGATGAAAATGGAAAAGCCAAAATTTATCTTGTCAAAGAAGGACAAACCGCTGATTTTGACTTGCCAAACGATATCTGGATCGCTTTTGTAGATGACATACCCGATCTAATTGAAGCTGGACCGAAATTAGGTAAAGCCGTTGGCCATAATCAGATATTTTGGTACCCAACATTTGATGGTCATTCTACTAAAGGCAATATTTGGATGGATGAAATCATAGGAGTTACCCCTGGAAAACTTGTCTATGCTACAATTAAAGACCTAAAACAGGAATCAGTTGCGTATATACTTAGGGGTGCTTTCAGTATACCTCATGATAATCCTGTGTATGAACCAAACGTTTTGATACGTCTTTTTTTTCATATTAACGACAAAATGCCGTGGGGTAAAAAGTGGGCAAAATTGTCCAAGTGTGAGGCAGAATGGTTAGACAAGAGTCGTTTCTTTAACCCAAACCAGCCCTTCTTTGACAAACGACCCAAGATTGAGATGAAGGTGTCACAGGTGGATACTTCAGAATCACGACTTTTCCAATTTGATGTTTCGGATGAGGATGGCATACACCAAGTACAATTGTTTGTGCCTGCAGATACAAAAAACCAATGGCAGATAAACAAGTTTCATGATTGCCAAGCACTAAACGGTAAAATGAAAGCAAATGTTATATTTGAAATCACAGACCGCACAGTAAAATTTGTCACACTTCGAATGATTGATATACATGGAAACATTGCAGCACGAGAATTCCATATTAAAGAGAAAGCAGATGAAGAATAAAAAAATCGGACTTTTATCAGTAATTTTGACTATAGCAATTGTTGGGATTGTCGTATATTTCATCTCAAGACCAAAGGAGCAGGAATTGCTCCCACAGACATTCGCGCAGCTACCTGAAAAACCGAAACTCATAGCGGAATTTCATCATGGTGCAACGCTTGATTTTGACGCGATTCCTTTTGAGGGTTTTACTCTCACAGACGCTACACCAATTTATTCTGTCGCCTTCTCCCCGATAGATGCTTCTCTCATAGCAAGTATAAATGGAAACGGCTCCATAAAGTTATGGAACATAAACAACACCAAAGAACCTGTAAAAAACCTTAGACATCCTGGTATATATCCAACCATCCGTTTTTCTCCCACAGGTGAACTGCTTGCAAGTCAGGGGCAGGGGATTCTCGTATTATGGGATACTGTTTCAGGAAAGAAAATCAATTCACTTGAACCATCAAGCCGAAACTTCGCTTTTTCGCCAGATGGACATCAACTTGCGACACTTCACAATGAAGTGAAACTCTGGGATATCCGGAATCCAAAGAAAATTATGCAAATAGCTACACTACCATTTGACGAAGAACATAAAATCAGAGATTGGGCATGTGCATTAAGCATATCTGTAGATGGCAATTTGATTGCAGCTGGGTATTCTGGTGGATATGTGAATGTATGGAATCTACAGACCAAAAAACATGTGAAAACTTTAAGAACACCATTTATTGAGATGAGATATTTAAAGTTTTCCCCTGATAATAAATACTTGGTATGTGGCGGTCCTGTCCCTAAACGTCACATATATTTAGGTAAAGGAAATCACGACAGTTTAGGTGTGATAAGCCGCGGTGCTCAAGATTACATCATGTGGGAATTACCAGATTGGCAGCGCCGTGGGGAAATACAACGTGGCCACGTTGAAGATATAGAGTTCTCCCCGGATGGAAAGATATGTGCAAGTATGGATGATAAGCCTTTTGCAGAAAGGGGAGTTGAACTTTGGTCAGTTGAAAATGGTGCACCAATTACTTCATTACCAACGATGAGTATAGCACGGGATATTGCGTTTTCACATGATGGAAACCTGCTCGCAATCGGCAATTTTGATGGTGTCGTTCAAGTGTGGAAACATAATGCTCAGCAATTAGAGGCTGCTACTCCGTCATCCGATGTTGTCCGAGTAATTTATACTCTTATGAAAGACAAAGAACCTTCTCCAAACATAACAGAAAAATTAGATAAAACAATAAGAGATGTCCAAGACTTCTACGCGGATGAGATGGAACGCCACGGATTCGGTAGAAAAACATTTAAGTTTGAAACCGATAAAAATGGAAAAGCCAAGATATACCTTGTTAAATATAATCAACCTGATATTGATCTGTCAAACGACATCTGGTTGTCATTTGCAGAGGATTCATCAATGCCTTTTGAGCCGATTCCAAAATTATACTATGCACATCAAATTCATTCATTTGAGTACACGAATAAAGATGGTAGGAGTACCGAAGGCAATGTGGTAGGGCATGATATTGAAGGAATCGCCCCTGGTAGACTTGTCTCTACATCTGTAAGAGACCTTAATCGGAAATCTATAGCGTATTTACTTAGGGGCACATTTGGTTTGCCTTATATTGCCGGTAAGAAAAAGTCAAACGTTTTAAAACGTCTTTTCACCGGTATTAACAATAGGATGCCTTGGGGAAAAGATGGGCAAAACTGTCCAAATGTGAAGCAGAATTGTTAGATAGAAGCCGTTTCTTTAACCCAAACCAACCCTTTTTTGACAAATTTCCGCAAATGGATATGCGTGTAGCCATTCCTAAAGAAAGCGGTTTGCGGCACTTCGTATTTGATGTTGCAGATGAAGATGGTATGCACCAAGTACAGTTATTTGTGCCGAGAGATGTTAATGATGCACGTAGAGGAAAGAAGTATTACGAATGTCAAGGACTTAACGGTAAAGAAAAAGCAACCGTTGTATTTGAAATTTCTGATCCTGAAATAATGAATGTTAAACTTCGGATGATTGATATGCATGGAAACATCGCAGCACGTGATTTCCAAATTCAGGAAAAAACAGATGAAAAATAAAAAAATATTACTCTTATTCGTAATTTTGACTATAGCAATTGTAGGGATTGTAGTATATTTCATCTCACGTCCGGCGCAGCAGCAAGAATTGCTTCCACAGCAATTCGCGCAGCTCCCTGAAAAACCTAAACTCATAGATGAATTCCATCATGGACTCTGGATTTATTCCGTAGCAATTTCACCTACTGATCCATCCCTTGTTGCGGGTGTAGATCAAAATGGCACCATAAAGCTATGGAACAGAAACGACACAAAGAAAATATTCAAATTCTTCAGACATCCTGAAAAAATTCCGTCCATTGGTTTCTCTCCCTCAGGAGAATTGCTCGCGAGTGCGGGTTATGGAAATCTTGTATTATGGGATGTTGTTTCAGGAACAAAGATCAATTCACTTGAGACATCATACCGTCAATTCGCTTTTTCGTCAGATGGGCAAAAACTGGTGACAATTCGGGATAACAGAAAAGGAATACATGAACTAGGAGTAAAAATCTGGGATATCCGGAATCCTAAGAAAATAACGGAAATTGCTATCATCAATATACCACATGCAACCAAAGGTTCGACATGCGCGATTGACATTTCGCCCGATGATAAATGGATCGCTGCCGGATATTCTAACGGAACTATACACGTATGGGATTTAAGTACCAAACAACTTGTCAAAACATTAGAAACATCTTTTTATCAGATGGATTATTTAAAGTTTTCCCCTAACAACAAATATATGGTCGCTGGTGGACGTGATCTGGAGGGGCATATCAATTATTCTGTGAAGGGGTTCATCATGTGGGAATTGCCAAGTTGGCAACGTATGGGTGAGGTGCTTCGAGGAAATGTTGAAAATTTGGTGTTCTCCCCAGATGGAAAGATATGCGTGGGGGCAAATGACTGGGCTCATCACGGACGGGGTGTTGAAATCTGGTCAACTACGAATGGTGCGCCAATTTCTTCATTACCAACGGAGGCAACGGATGTTTCATTTTCACATGATGGCAACCTTCTCGCCACTGGAGGCAAGGATGGCATTGTTCGAGTGTGGAAACTTACGCAATCGCAATTAGATTTAGCCAACGACAAGAATGATGTTGTCCGATTAATTTATTACTTACCGAAAGATAAAGAACCCTCCCCAAACATTACACAAAAAATAGATAAAACAATAAGAGAGGTTCAAAAGCACTACGCTGATGAGATGGAACGCCACGGATTCGGCAGAAAGACATTTACGTTTGAAACTGATGAGAATGGAAAAGCGAAAATATATCACATGAAAGAAATACCGATCGAAGCACATGATATGCAGTTGAACGATATCTGGCTTGTGTTTATTGATTACAAGAACGATCTCCAGTCTGTTCTTACTGATAGCACATTAAAACATCTCAAATCAGCAGGACGTAGATATATTCATTTTGATAAAACATTTATGTTTCCTACAAGGAGAAAGGGGGTTATTAAAGAAAACATTTGGATGGGGCATATCAAGGGATTCACAGGAGATAGCAGTTTTATCTATGCTACAAAAAACGGGTTTGATTGGAGATTAACAACGTACACACTTAAACATCTGTTTGCCGTATTAGGTCGGGAACATCGTTTGAATGAGTATGAACCAAACGTGTTTAAGCGTTTTTTCTCCAGTATTAACAATATGATGCCGTGGGGTAAAAAATGGGCAAAACTGTCCAAATGTGAGGCAGAATGGTTGGATAGGAGTCGTTTTTTTAATCCCAATCAACCTTTCTTTGACAAACGACCAGAAATTGAGATGGACGTACTAAAAACTGGTACAGACTCGCGATTTTTCCAATTTACCGCTGCTGATGAAGATGGCATACACCAACTCCTACTGTTTGTCCCTGAAGATACAGAAAAACAATATCAGATAAACAAACTTCAAGGGTGTCAAGCACTAAACGGTAAAAAGAAGGCAACCGTTGAATTTGAAATATACAATCCCGAAATTAAGAGAGGTGAAATTCGGATGATTGATATGTATGGAAATATCGCATCACGAGAATTCAGATTTTTGGAGAAAACATCAGAACAAGATAAAGAACCTTAAAATATACAAGAAAGGAGAACAGATGTCTAAAAAAATCGCAATCTTCCCAGCAAGTTTCGACCCGATCACGCTCGGTCATGTGGACTTAATTGATCGGGTTTGTAAACTTGACGTTTTCGATGAACTCATTATCGTCATCGGTGTGAACCCAGCAAAACAAGAGCGCTTCACAATTGAAGAACGTATCCAGATGCTTGAAGAGGTTATTAAACCTTATCCGAAAGCCACTATTGCGGGAGACGCTGGATTGATGGTGCATTACGCGCAAACACGTGGGGCATGTGCTATCATTCGCGGACTACGCGAAATCTCCGATTTTGAATGGGAATTCAAAATGGCACGTATGAATCAGCAGATCGCTCCAGAAATTGACACGCTCTTTATGGTCGCAAATAAACAATATGCACATATCAGCTCAACACTCGTGATGGAGGTTGTAGAGATGGGGCAAGGCAAATTGAGTGAAGAGAAATTGTTGGAGATGGTGCCACCGGTTGTCGTTGAATTTATCAAACAGAAATTTCATGTCCGGTAATTTTGCAGGTAGGATTGAATCGCACCTACAAATAAATCATCTAAAACCGATTATCTAAACTCACGCTTACATTAAAGCCTGGCGCATTCACACCCGATCCGTGTGGACGATACCGACGGTCAAGCAGGTTTTCAAGTGATAACGTCAAACGCGTAGAGTCAAAGAGTTTAACACCACCCCGGAGGTTGAGTGTCCACCATCCCGGTGTGCCTGTATCAACTGCATTGCCGTTGTCGTCAAATTCAACTTCCTCAGGGTTGCGTGTTTTTCCCTGTATCCGCGGGTCCCGGATATCGCTTCGATTCAACCGCCTCTGTTCCGCAGCACCCCGCACAAACAACGTTGCCCAATACTGTGTATTCACAGGTTCCCACTGGATTCCTACAATACCGTTCAAAGGTGGTTCTCTCCGAGTGCGTGCTTCCCAAGGTTTCTCTGGGTCTGGTGCCTCACCGTTAATCAAAAGCACTTCTCCACGCAGCAACGCAGCATTTCCGTAAATAGATAATGCAGGATTGATAGAAATTCCTCCAGCTAATTCAACCCCCTGAAACTGTGCCTCATCAACGTTGTCAAACACGAGTACGTCAATACCTTCGTATTCCTCGATCAAGTCTTGATGGAGTTGAGGTATTTCACCATCTTTGTACGCTTCTTGGACAAGTTTGCGCGCAACTAAACCGTTGACCCTGCTATGGAATAGTGTTAGCGCACCACGGAACTTGGAATGTTTCGCTTTAAGACCACTCTCAACTGTCCACGATGTCTCTGCTTCAAGATCGGGACTCGGTGCTGTTACACCCTCATTGGTAACTTCTACTGCTGTTGTATCGTTCAACGATGGCGCTCGAAACGCTGTGGCAAAACTACTCACAAAATTTAGATAATCCGTCAAACCGACAACTATCCCTGCGCTCCCTGTCAGACTACTGTCGGATTCATTGAATTCATCAAAACTTTTATCTCGGAGAGATAGATCCGCATTCGTTTGATAAAGTGTCGCGCGTCCACCCAGAATAAGTTCAACTCGTTCATGGATTGTTATTTCATCTTGTAAGAACAGACTCGCATCCCAAAACTGAGACTCGTTGATAAAACGTCCAAAGTTTTCGTCAACAGTCTCTTTCCCTGCCGCATCAGTTTTGACAGTACGACTCTGCAGCATATCTAAATAGAATTCAGCACCGCCAACCAAACGTTGTTTCGGAAGAACACTGCTGACAGCTTGTGCGCTCAAACCGATGGTATTAACCGTATCGTCCCGCTGTCTGCGTGAAGTGGCATCGAGTTTGACTTCATTGCGTCCCTCTTTTTGGCGATGAAAAGAACTTGTGAATCTGTATAAATCAATGCTGGAAATCTCAGGATGCGCTATATAGTTAACATATACAAGGTCGCGATTTTGCGGTTCAAAAAAGAATTCATCAAACTCCTGCGGTGCGATTTTATCATACCGCGGGGTTTGCGGTTGTCGCCACATC
>JAPPMR010000898.1 GCA_028818995.1 Candidatus Poribacteria bacterium
CCGATAATGTGTCTGCCTAACTGATATGCCATGCGATAGATAAATTCGCGATGCGGTTGATTGGTAAATGCACCGATTTTAGGATTGCCAGAGTAAGTATCCTCACGATTGATAAGCAGCGGAATCACAACCCGACATCCAGCACTCGCTAAATGCCGCGCAAATTGTGCATTAGGTGGAAGTTCGTCGGTTACACCTGCAATCATCTCAGGTGTCCAATCCGCATCCGTTAACGCTATAACCTGAGCGGCAACAGGTACGTTGTCATTCGGTTCTAACAGCAATCCTTCACCATCAACTTCATCAAAAACCTGCCATTGAACACGGGATATGGAGTAATTCTCACCTTTTGCTATATGTGCAGAGGCTTTTGTCGTTCCAAGATACGAAATCGCTTCAATTGGTAGGCGTTCATCATAACATCCTATCTGTTTTCTGAACCGTTGTCTGTTCGGTTCAACGGATTCGGTATATGCAGTATGTGAACTATAATCGCGATTCCACAACGTTTCACGTTTTTCTGCTGCGATCTCTATGGCACGGGTAACGTAGTTATCAAGGTCTTCAACCATTTGTGAGGCAAGATCACCTTCATAAGTCAAAGGTGCTGTACCATGTAATTCTGACGGGTGATTGTTTGACATGATTTTTCTCACTTATTCAGACAAAGACATGCAAGAAATTGCATGCGTGCATAGTTATACGATTCCTTCTTGTCTTAACTCTTCCACTTCTCCAGTCGTCATTTTCAACATTTCTGTTAATAATTCTGTCGTGTGTTCTCCAAGGCTGGGGGCGGGAGCATCTACATGACCGGGAGTATCAGAGAGTTTAATCGGCACGCCCGGTACGCCGACAGCACCAGTAATTTCATGTATCACTTGAGTAATCATCTCTCGTGCTTTGACCTGCGGATGGCTAACGACCTTGTCAATCGTGTTGATGGGGCCGCACGGTACACCGATTTTTTCCAGTGTTTCAATCCATTCATCTGTTGTGTGTTGCCGCATAATCTCAGAGAGAATAGGAAACAACTCACCATGATTTTCTGTTCGATCTGCATTAGAACAAAACCGTGGGTCAGAGATAAGATTTTTCTGATCTACATGCTCACAGAATTTTGCCCACAACATATCGTTGCCGATAGCAATAATAATATGTCCGTCTGCTGATTCAAACGCCTCAAATGGTGTGATTGCAGGGTGTCGACTACCGAGTGGTTTGGGGATTTCATCTGTAGCAAAATAACGGACGATTGCATTTTCTAATACTGCTACAAGACTATCTAACATTGCCACATCTACCAACTGCCCTTTTCCAGTGTTGTTGCGATGATGAAGTGCGGACAAAACACCAATTGATGTGAAGAGCGCTGCAGTGATGTCGCTGATAGAAGTTCCAACACGCACGGGAGGTGCATCAGGTTCTCCCGTGATACTGATAATGCCACCCATCCCCTGGATAATCATATCATAAGCACCCTGTTGTGCAAAAGGTCCGGTCTGCCCAAAACCGGAACAAGCTGCATAAATCAGTGATGGTTGTTCCGATGCAAGTGTTTCGTAATCTAAACCGAGTTTTTTCATCGTCCCCGGACGGAAATTTTCTACTAAAATGTCGCTCTGCCTAACAAGTTGCTTGAATATATGTTTTCCACGTTCGGTCTTGAGGTCAAGTGTTATACTCCGTTTGCCACGATTCACACTCATAAAGTAGAGACTAAATCCGTTTTTAAATGGACCGAAGTTCCGTGATTCATCCCCAATTCCCGGTTGTTCAATTTTTATGACTTCCGCGCCAAGGTCGCCAAGGATCATCGTTGCATAAGGTCCCGCAAGTACTCTTGTTAAATCTAATACCTTTATTCCGTCCAATGGACCTGCCATGTATTCATACCTTACGTTCTAAAAAGTTGCTTTTCTGATGCATACGTGCTAAAATGAAAACACATTATATGTTAGCATCAAATAGTGTCTGTGTCCATAAGTTTTTAATGAAAGTATGATGTCGCTTGAAGGAGAACATCAATGGATAAACTAAAGATCGCACATATAGGAACAGGTAACCGCGGGTCTAATACGTACCTTCCACTGATAGCAAAGCTGAAAGATGACTTAGAACTCGTTGCGGTGTGTGATGTGCATGAAAAAAGGGTTGCGGAGCAAGGAGAAAAGTATAACGTGCCTGCCTACACTGATACTGAACAGATGTTAGAGACGGAAAAACCAGATTTCTGTTCTATTGTGATCACACCGAGTAACAATCACGTTCCAGGTCTTCTCTGTTCGCAACATGGTGTGAGTTATTGCACAGAAACGCCGATTAATACCGACCTCAAACGTGCAGATATGATGATTGAAGCAGCCAAAGAACATGGTACAAAGTTAGAGGTCAACGAAAACTATTATCGCCGTCCATCTGAACGTATTAAGCGAGAAATGATTCTTCAAGGCATTTTTGGTAAGGTGAACGTTGCTCACAACGATTTCCGTGGGCACGGTTACCACGGTATTGGTCTAATAAGAAGTTATGTTGGATTTGACAATGAACCGGTGCAGGTTTACGGTTTTAATAAATCGTATAGTGTGCAGGATCACGTGTGGCGAAAAGGACAACCCCGCCGTAAGAAAGAGGATTGGCTACATTCAGTTATTGAATTCGCTGACGGAGCAGTTGGGATTTTTAACTTCACTAGTCTTTCTTATGGTTCACCGCTTCGTGGTTTTAATGGAACAAAATTCTATGCGGAGCGCGGCATGTGTTTCCGTGATGATGCCGTTATCTTAAACGATGATGCAGACGAACAACGACCCGTAACTATTACACGTAAAACGAATAACGTTGACGGTTATGAAACGCTCGCTGCACTTGTTGCTGATACTAACCCTGAAGTTGTATGGGAAAACCCACTGCAAAATTACCCACTCAGCGATGGTGAAATTACTGTTGCATCGGAATTAATGAGCATCGCAAATGCTGTCCGAAACGATACTGAACCGGAATATGGTGCATACAACGGACGTAAAGATAGAGAAATAGATGTTGCTATGGGTCGCTCATGCTCAAATAATGGGGCACCTGTTACTTTTCCTTATGAATACTAAAAAAAGAAAATGTTCCTATTTCGTAGCAAGGCTTAGAGAGATTTTGCTTGTTATGCTCATCGTATTGGGCTATACTTAAGGGGTAGATTATTTTACTTGGAGGATGAATAGGTGTTGAAATCTTTTCAATCAATTTTCATTTTACTTCTGATATTCGGTTTAGGTGTAACGCTGCTCGCTAACGAATGGGCAACGAGTTACTTTCCAGACAAACCTGGAAGTTATTGGGTTTATGCGGATCAAGACGGGAACGAATTAACTCGTTACGCTGTTGAGGAAAAAGATGTTGAAGGCGAGACATTTCGCGCTTTTGATTATGAACCTGAAATTGATGATTGGGAAAAATATCTGTATGCTGTGCATCCATTTCTGTATAAAGTTGGAGAAGAATGGGTAGCATTTTATGTTGGGGGTGACAGAGAAGTTGCTACTGAGTCGATCCTAACTAAAAAGCTTGATGAAACACTTGGAGCGATCCGGCAACGGTTTGCGGGACAACTCCCAGAAGGGATCACGATGGATTTTAACTACACGATTGAACCTAAAGCACAAGATTATTTCTATCTTTTTCCTACACCTGTTAAATATAATGAAGAATGGATTGCTATGCAACTGAACGTAAAAGTAAAGATGAAAATGGACATTCAAGGTGCACCCGTTGAAATTCCGGCAGAACTGAAATCCATCTCATCTACGACTAATATTGTGGAAACCGGTAATGTTATCGGAACAGAAACTGTTGAAACACAAGCAGGCGCGTTTGAAGATTGCTTAAAAATTGAGTATCGCACCAAAACAACTGTAAACACAACACTTCCTACTGAGTTTAAGCAACTCCTTCCTGAGCAGCAACCAGCTGAATCGGTTACCACTCTCTGGTTAGCACCGAACGTCGGAATTGTCAAATTCAGTAGTGGACAGGAGAATTCGGATGATATGAAAACCCTTGAACTCAAAAACTATGAAATCCAATCAGATGAATCCGAAAGCGGGGATAGTAAATAATCTACAAACATTCTTATAATGCTTTACACATATTTATAATGCTATTATAGGTTACACTCAGGATGTTGAAAAAACTGTGTCCTCTCTTGATATTTTTCCTATCTTTTTATTTTTCTTCGACTCTAATAGGGAACGAATCCACACATAAATATTTTCCAAGTACACTTGGAAGTTTTTGGGTTTATGAAGACCAAGACGGTAATGAGTTTACTCGCCAAATAATTGAAACTGAAGAAATTACAGGTGAGACATATTACAATTTCAGTTACGAACCCGTGTTAGAAGACTGGAAAGATTTTCACCGTTACATGCATCTTTCTCTGTTTAATGTAGGGGAGGAGTGGATAACGTTTGTTGTGGGAGATGAAATAAAAAAAGCAGTGAAGGCGCGCCTCACCGAAGAAATGGAAACATTTTCCAAATTGGCAAAAAGGTCTTTAGAAAACAATACCCCTTCCGATCTCAACCTTACTGTTGACTTTAACTATAGTGTGGAAGTAGAAGCGGAAGACGATTTCAATTTACTTCCAACCCAAACATCCTCCGATGAAGAATGGGAAGCAACCCAAATTAATGCCAAAATCACAATGAAGTTTGACATACAGGGTGTGCCAGATTTTCAGGACGCTGCAGAAATACCTGAAATCACACTTGATTTTTCTATCATTGAGACGGGAAAAATCCTCGGTACAGAGACCGTTGAAACACCCGTTGGCACATTTGAAGATTGTTTGAAAATTGAGTTTAAAACAGAAACAAAAATGATAACATCTCAACCCGCTGCAGCAGAAGACTTACCGGGAGAATCGGTCACGACCTTATGGTTTGCGCCCAATGTCGGAATCGTCAAGTTTCAGCAAAAAGCTGAAAAAATTTACCTCAATATGTTATCAACAAGAGACGCCATTGAAACGTATGTATCTGATGAAGAAGCTGCGGAGATCACTTCTCCCTCAATTGAGACATTTAAATTAAAAAAATACAAAATAGTACCTGAAGTTTCGCCGAACGGTGATGAAAAATAATAGATTACCATCAATTTATTCCAAATAAGAAAATAGATATGGAGAATTCTCATGTTAAGAAAATTTAGTGCGGCATTTATATTACTGTTAGCCTTTAGTTTTAGCGTAACCTTGTTAGGAATTGAGACAGCACAAGTATATTTTCCTGGGACTTTAGAGAGTTTTTGGATTTATGAAGACCAAGATGGTAACGAGTTATCGCGTGTCGCGATTGAAGGCGAAGAAATTGCTGATAAAACCTATCCTGCCTTCAGTTATGAACCAGAGTTAGAAGATTGGGCAGAATATAGTCCTTTTATCCGACCATCTCTATATAATGTAAGCGATGCAGGAATCACGCTTGTTGCCAAGGATGAGATCGGAAAAGCTCTCCAAGCACGCCTTAAAAAAGAAACGGATATTCTCGTTGACATAATGAAAGGAGTAGCTCCACCAGATGCTGGTATTGATGTTGACATTGAAGTGAAGGGACACGACCATTCATTCCTACTTCCTGATACTATAACTATCAATGAAGAGTGGGACGTTAACCAATTTGAAGTTGATGTCAAGATGCATTTTCGGGGCGGAGATGTCCCAGAAAATGAACAATTGACGGTAGACTTCACCATTGTAGAAACAGGAATTGTGCTTGGCACAGAAACTGTTGAAACGATTGCTGGGACATTTGAAGACTGTCTAAAAGTTGAATATCGTACAGAAACTACCGCAGCAATGACACCTGATCCTCCACCCGATGAAGTAGAACCGCCAGGAGAAACCGTAACAACAGTATGGTATGCACCAAATATCGGAATAGTAAAATTTCATCAGGAAACGAATTACATTTTCTTAGAAATGATTCCAGACGATGAAGGGCTTCCTGTGCCCCCTGGACCTAAAATAAAAACCTATGAATTAAAGAGATATGAAATCAAACCTGCTGAATAGGATTGATGTAAAAAATAATACCGGAATTCAGTTACAAACTTCCTCTCAATTGGAGATAATTAATGTTAAAAAAATTATCCACTTTCTTGATATTTTTACTTGTCTTTAGTTTCAGTGTAACACTACTGGGAAATGAGTCGGCGACAAAATACTTTCCCAGCACGCTTGGAAGTTATTGGGTCTATGAAGACCAAGACGGTAATGAATTGACACGCCGCGCAGTTGAAGGTGAAGAGATCGCAGGGGAAACCTATCATGTTTTTGACTATGAATCTGAGTTAGAGGATTGGACGGATTATAGTATTTTTATTCGTCCGTCACTATATCAAATGAGTGATAAAGGGATTACACTCGTTGTTGGGGATGAGGTAGAGAAAGCAATCAAGGCACGTTTTGCTAAAGAAATGGAACATTTAAGAAAAATAATTGAATTGGATGATCCTGATGCGGCAAATTTTACCTATGAGGTAAAAACAGAAGCACAAGACGAATTTCATTTACTGTCAACACCAATAACTCTCAACGAAGAATGGGACGCTAATCAGATAAAAGTCAACTTTAAGTTATTCTTTGAGGGAACTGAACAAATTTCAATAGATTACACCATCTTAGAGTCAGGAATTATATCTGGCATTGAAACTGTTGAAACATCTGCTGGCACGTTTGAAGACTGTTTGAAAGTTGAATACCGTACTGAAACAACCGTAGAACAAGACTCTGTGTTTTCACCTGAAGAAACAAATCCACTTGGTGAAACCGTAAAGACAGTGTGGTTTGCTCCTAATGTCGGTATTGTAAAGGTTAAACAGAAATCGAGGCACCTATTCTTTGATTTGATACCAGAAGAGGAGGATCTCCTAATGCCTGCTGAACCTAAGGAAAAAATATTTGAATTAAAGAAATATGAAATCAAATCCGATGCGGCGGAGGCTAAATGAGCGTTTTTCCTATCTATCGTCCAAGACGTCTACGCGCAAATGAAAACCTGCGTCGACTTGTTCGAGAAACGAGTCTGTCTATAGATGACCTTATTTATCCAATGTTCGTTGTTCACGGTCGAGACACGGCAATCGAAATAACTTCTATGCCTGGATGTTATCAATATTCTGTTGATAGACTTGTATCTGCTGCGAAAGAATTGGTATCGCTTGGTATCCCTGGAACGATTTTGTTCGGAATTCCTGAAACGAAAGATTCGCTTGGGTCGGAAGCTTATGCTGAAGATGGCATTATTCAGCAGGCAGTGTGTGCTATAAAGGACGCTGTCCCTGACCTACTTGTGATGACGGATGTTTGTCTATGTGAGTATACTGATCACGGTCATTGTGGGGTTATTGAAGGTGACGAGGTACAGAACGACCCAACACTTGATTTACTTGTAAAAGAGAGTTTGTCGCACGCGCAGGCAGGGGCTGATGTTATCGCACCGTCGGATATGATGGATGGTCGTGTCGGCGCAATTCGCGACGCATTGGACGATGAGGGATACGAAAATATCCCAATTATGGCGTATTCCGCAAAATACGCCTCGGCTTTTTATGGACCCTTTCGTGAAGCCGCAGAATCAGCACCACAATTCGGTGATCGCCGTTCATATCAGATGGATCCGGCAAATTCTGAGGAGGGGTTACGTGAAGTAGCATTAGATATTGAGGAAGGCGCGGACATTGTAATGGTGAAACCTGCACTCTCATATCTGGATGTAATCCATCAAGTGAAAACAGAATATAAGATGCCTGTTGCAGCATATAATGTTAGTGGCGAATATGCAATGATAAAGGCAGCGGCACAGAATGGATGGGTTGACGAAAAACGGGTTGCACTGGAGGTCTTAACAAGTATTAAACGGGCTGGTGCAGATATGATTTTGACATATTTCGCAAAGTCGGTAGTGGAATGGCTTGAAAATTGATGTTGCGGTTAAGTAGGTTCAGTTAGGAAACCGAACTATAAGCGTCAATTTAGCGGACCTCCACCTGGTAGGGGGGGTTTTTTTAAAAAAAAAAAAAAAAAAAAAAAAAAAAAAAAAAAAAAAAATAAAA
>JAPPMR010000821.1 GCA_028818995.1 Candidatus Poribacteria bacterium
ATACGGGACTGAAGAAGGTTTCCATGTCTATAAAATCCTTAAGTTGACAGTTATAGGTAGAACAAAGCGAAACCTATAACTGTCAACTTAAGAAAAATGTATCAATTTTGTGTAAATAAGGCAGTTTGTGGACTGAGGTGGAGGTGTATATATTGAAGAATAATGATCGGACAAATATTGGTATCTAAACACAAAAGCCGCATAAGTCTTTGTACAAAAACTTACCCACGCGAAACTTGTGTTAGTAAGGACACTTCTTAGAAAATGGATGAATTAGTACACAAAGATGCTTGGCTATCTCTCTATCCCGCGGAGATGTAAAAATGAAGAACTAAAACGTGGAATTTTTTGAGATTCGGTTTCGTAAATGTGAGATAGCACTTTTTGGATACTTTGACGCGATTTCCTTGTACGATACATCTTTTTTATAAGTGCGTCTTGAACCACTTGAATGTCTTTTTCCGAATGTTTAGATTTTTGAGCTATTTCTGTCAGATGATAAAAAGCAGGAACATAATCGCTTTGTAGTTGGATAGCCTGTTCTAATGCGTTTGTAGCCTTGTTAAATCGTTCGCTCTTACCAAGTATCCATCCCAACGTATCATGATGTGAAGCAACATCTGGGTTAAGCCTAACTGCAGCGTAGGCAAGTGCTTCGGTAAGGAGATGCTTCTGCTGATAACCATCTGAGTAGAGTTGAGCAAGATTATTGTAAGCTTCTGCCTCGTTAGGTGCAATTTTTATAGCGGTTTCATACGCAAGCCGTGCTTTGTGAAGGTTACCTAAACGTCTATGTGCTGTTCCAAGTGTGTTGTAAGTCCTATAATTAGACGCATCTCCCTTATCGCTATCATCTATACCGGATGAATATGATGCTTCCGCAATAAATGGTTGATACGGTTTGGTTTTCCGTGCTTGTAAATAGAATTCATAAGACTCCACTGACAGAGCGTATTGGTTTTCCTGAAAATGTGCAAATCCCAGATTCTTATATAAAACTGGGTCCATTGAATCAATTCCCCGAATAAGTTCATACATTTCAATTGCACTGCGGTAGTCCGACTGCTGTATGAAGAAACTTCCTGCATCTAAATAGTGTTGAGGGTTTTCCACGAAAGCGATTTCTGTACTGGGAAGGTACGGTGGGCGAGGATGCCGTTGCACTTGCGAATATACCAAAGCAATCGTTGCGGCTACCAGTAAAAATAACAAAGTGAGATATAGACGTGTCCGATAGACCCATCGCTTTGAAAGATATGCATTAGGTCGCAACATGATTGCAAAGACACTTGGCTTAAATTTTTCATCCTCTTGTTCATAAATCACAACGGAGGTATTTGGGACCAGGACCGGTAAAGCAGGTGTAGAGCCATGCTTTTTTAGCATTTCTACTCTCGGTACTGTATCCTTGGGAGGTACAGTATCATCTTCAATAGCAGCTGTGGAGTCTGCTTCTTCAGATGCCGTTTCATCAGTCCGAGACTCTTCTTCAATTGTCAAATCAATTATCGGTGTCTCAATATCATCGGGAGGCGTATTTTCTTCAGTGAAGGGCAAGGATTCAGATGTATCTTCAATAATAATTAATTCATCGGAATTCGGTGGCGAGTCATCAGGATATTCATCGGCAGTAACGTTTTCGCTGGTAGTTTCCTGACTCAACTCCGGTTGTTCCATTTCCAAAGAGGGCAAATCACTAAAATCTGGCGAATCCGTAGAAGCGATAACAGGATCGCTATTTTCCGATGTCGTTTCAACGGCATCAGTATCTGGATACCTGGCGGTGATTAGGTCAATACTTTTCTGTACTTCCCTGCGGGTTAACGGCGACACATCTGTGCTTAAGAGTGATTCCAATGCAGGAAGTGCTGACACATCTCCAATATTCCCAATTGCCTCAATAAGTGTCCAGCGGGTTAAATCACTATCTTCATCTTTTAAAGCATCAACAAGTGCAGATGTCGCTTCTTGGAAATCGCATTTCTGTAACGCGCTCGCTGCTTCACGTCGCACGCCAGGTGCAGTATCGGACAACGCTTTCAACAATATAGGTAGAGCTTTTGCTCCGCCTATATTGCAAATCTCTATTACCGCTGCCCTGCGAGTTGCAATCGGCTGCGATGCATCTGTTAAATTCTGTGTAAGTTGTTCAAATGACGGCATAATTCATTCACGAATCAAATCTTCGCGCACCTGTATTTTTCACCACGTGGATGAAGTGAGGACACTTTTCACGAGAATTTCAATTTACATACCAGGCAAGTCACACTATACTGGATTTGTGTAAACCTTATCCCTAATAAAACGATTTTTTAGTGAAAAAGGTACACCTTTTGTTAACGCCATCTCTTTGGCTCTCTTTGTAGGTTGGTTTCACTTTGATTGTCAATTCAAGATATTTTTACACACCCTGACACTATAATTGACTTGACATTTCCAAAAAATATCCATATTATTAAACATATCTTTTGACATCATTGGAGAAAATAATGACAAAAAATCTGTTTAGACGTTTTTTCAATAAAAAATTTAGAAAATTTGACGATATTACTTGTCTGCTATCAAAATCTTCCCTGATATTTTTCTTCTTAACATCGCTGTTATTACCAATGGTTTTCTTATCGCTGCCTGCGGAAGCCGATTCCCACGCAAAGGGCGGCACATTTATTTTCGGGCGTGGTGGCGACTCTGTTGGATTAGACCCGGCACTGGAAGAAGATGGCGAATCCTTCAAAGTCTGCGATAACATCTACGATACACTTATTCACTACAAAGATGGAAGCACTGAAATTGAGCCCGGTCTCGCAACGAGTTGGGAAAGTTCAGAGGACGGTTTAACATGGACTTTTCACCTTCGGAAAGGCGTAACCTTTCATGATGGCACCCCTTTCAACGCTGAAGCGGTTCTTTTCTCACTTAACCGACAACACGATAAAACACATGCATTTCATGATGTTGGTGGAAGTTACGTTTATTGGATTGCTACTGGGTTAGCAGAAATTGTGGACAAAATTACCGCTGTTGACGAGTTTACAGTCCAAATCCATCTTAAAACTGCATATAGCCCATTTATTTATACCATTGCGATAACTTCCTTCTCCATTGTCAGTCCAACAGCAGTGAAAGAATTCGGTGACGAGTACTCTAACAATCCAGTTGGTACTGGTCCCTTCAAGTTTGTTCAGTGGGATAGAGGTGATAAAATAGTGCTTGCTGCAAACGAAAACTATTGGGGTGGACGACCAAAGTTAGATAGAGTTATCTTCCGTTCTATTCCAGACAACGCGGTGAGACTCATTGAACTTCAGCGAGGCGGTCTCCATGCAATGGAGTTCCCAAATCCAGACGATTTGCAACAGATTCAAGATGATGAAACGCTTGAACTGCTATCTCAACCGGGGACAAATATCGGTTATTTAGCGATGAACATGGATAAACCACCCTTGGATAACCTTAAGGTGAGACTTGCAATTAACCATGCAATCAACAAATCCGAGATTATAAAGCATCTCTATCAGGGTCTTGGTGTACCAGCAAAGAATCCAATTCCACCGACAATGTGGAGTTATGACGATACAATTGAGGATTTCGCCTACAATCCGAAATTGGCAAAACAACTTCTGGCTGAAGCAGGATATCCCAACGGATTTGAAACGACACTCTGGGCATTACCCGTTCCACGCCCTTATATTCCTGATGGACGCGCGCTTGCAGAGGTTCTCCAATCTGAACTCCGAAATGTTGGAATTGAGACGAAAATTGTAACTTATGACTGGGGCACCTATCTTGAGAAGACCAAAAATGGTGAGCACGATATGGCAATGCTTGGCTGGAGTGCCGACCTCGGTGATCCAGACAACTTCTTCTATTTTCTTTTAAGTAAATCCTCTGCAGAAAAACCCGCAGGCAATATAGCGTTTTATCGTAGTGATGCGATGCAAAATGTGTTAGAACAGGCAAGATCAATCTCAGACAAAGAAAAACGCATCGCCCTCTACAAACAAGCACAGCAGATATTCCACAAAGATGTGCCGTGGGTGCCGTTGGCACACGCAAAACAGATTTTAGTCGTAAATAAAAAGGTTAAGAACCTTAAACTTCATCCGTTAAATTGGAAATATTTCCGAAATATTTCACTTGAAAGGTAAAGTATGAATAGAATAATTTTTGTAGCGATAGCACTCGTTTTTTCATTTCTGTTAATAACAAGAATGAATGCACAAAACGCAACCGTTCCGGGTGATGTCAACGGTGACGGTGTCGTAAATATACTTGATTTGACCAACGTCGCTTCGCATTTTGGCAAAAATGTTGATCCAGCACAGACACCGAACCCTGATGTCAACGGTGACAGCATCGTCAATATCTTAGACTTAGTCATCGTTGCCAGCATGATAGGCGATAGCACATCCGAAATGAGCACCTTAATCTTTGGACGGGGTGGTGATTCCATTACGCTTGACCCCTCACAGATGCTTGATGGAGAGTCAGCAAAAGTTTGTGATATGGTCTACGATACACTTGTCCAATATAGAGGGGCTACAACTGACATTGAACCCGCTTTAGCGAAAATGTGGGACAGTTCGGCAGATGGACTCATGTGGACATTTCACTTGCAACAAGGTGTCCAATTCCACGATGGCACTCCGCTAAACGCTAACGCAGTCGTCTTTTCATTAAGTCGCCCAAATGCACTGTCTCGTAGTTTTTACGAAGAATTTATAGATCAGATTACTGCGTTAGACGATTTTACCGTTCAGATTCATCTCAAAACACCGTACGCACCGTTTCTAAGCACAATGGCTTCATCTGAAAATGCTATTGTGAGTCCGGCAGCAGTTGCACACTTTGGTGAAAGTTTTGGAAACAATCCTGTAGGAACTGGGCCTTTCAAGTTTGTCCAATGGGATAGGAACGATCAAATTGTGCTTACTGCAAACAACACACATTGGGCAGGAAAACCAGAGATTGATAGACTTATTTTCCGTTCTATACCTGATAATTCTGAACGGTATATGGAACTTCAGGAAGGTAGTATCCATATTATGGAATTTCCGAACTCGGATGACTTAGAAACGATTCGCGGGGACACACGACTTGAACTCTTAATGCAACCGAGTCTGAATGTAGGTTATTTGGCAATGAACATGGAAAAACCACCTTTTGACAATCTGAAGGTGCGCCTTGCGATTAACCATGCAATCAACAAAGCAGAGATAATTGAAAGATTGTATCAAGGCACTGGAATCCCCGCAAAAGGTCCAATTCCACCCACATTATGGAGTTACGATGATTCAATAGAAGATTACGCCTATAATCCTGAACTCGCGAAACAACTTCTCGCTGAAGCAGGATATCCCAATGGATTTGAGACAACACTCTGGGCATTGCCCATTCCGCGTCCCTACATTCCCGACGGACAAGCATTAGCAGCGGCATTGCAATCTGAACTCCGAAACATCGGCATTGTGGCGAACATTGTCACTTATGATTGGTCCATCTATGTCGACAAGATACTAAATGGGGAGCACGATATGGCAATGCTTGGCTGGAGTGCTGGCGGGGATCCAGATAGTTTTCTCTACTATCTCTTGAGCAAAACCACCGCACAGAAACCAGCACTTAATATCGCTTTCTATAAAAGTGATGAGATGCAAGATGTGTTGGACCGCGCAAGGATGAGCACAGATAGAAGTGAACGCATTGAACTTTATCAGCAAGCACAAGCGATTTTCCATAGAGACGTGCCGTGGGTGCCGCTGGCACATGCACAACGCCTTTTGGTGATTGATAGAAGTGTGCAAAATCTCAAACTTGCCCCTATTGGGTGGAAATATCTCCGCAGTGTATCACTTGAATCAGAGTAAGTATTTCCAAGTATTCTAACAAGATTAAATAGGTATAATGGATGCAAAAATCCGAATTTCGTGTAGGAATTACACGCGACTTCCTCAAACCAGATGGAAGTTCTGATTTAGACAACATCGCCAAACCGTTATTTGATAAAGCAGGTTTATATTGGGAATATATTGCCGAAAATACGCCAACATTAACCGCTGCACAGGTGCAAGATTATGATGCGCTCTTAGTATTAGGTACGGGCATTACGGCAGATACGTTTACCGATGTTGACAGATTGGCTATTATAGCACGGTTTGGTGTGGGATACGACAAGGTAGATGTGGAAGCCTGCACCGAAAACGGGGTTTTACTGACAATCGCACCGGATGGTGTACGTAGACCCGTTGCCACCTCTATCCTCACATTTGTCCTATCTTTAAGCCATCAGTTGTTGATAAAAGACCGGCTTACCCGAACTGGTAGATGGACAGATACCAAAGATTTTATGGGCATGGGCTTGGTCGGGAGAACACTCGGTCTCGTAGGAATGGGTAATATCGGAAAAGAGACGTTCAAACTGGCAAAACCCTTCGGCATGCGCCATATCACCTTTGATCCGTATGTCTCACCTGCTGATGTTGAGGAAGTCGATGCCGAAATAGTAGACTTGGATACCTTAATGCAAACGGCTGATTTTGTCTGTGTCTGCTGCCCGCTGACTGAAGAAACACAAGGGATTATTGACGCGAGATGTATCGGACTGATGAAGCCGACCGCTTACCTAATAAACACCGCACGTGGTCCGATTGTTGACCAGAAGGCACTCACTGATGCACTTCAAAACGGACGCATCCAAGGCGCAGGACTTGATGTCTTTGAGCAGGAACCGATTAGCGATGACGACCCGCTACTAAGTTTGGATAACGTTATCGTTACCCCGCATAGCATCTGTTGGACAGATGAGTGTTTTGAAGGCAACGGAAAGAGTGCGTGTGAAAGTATCATCACCGTTGCTTCTGGAAAAATGCCAACGTGGATAGTGAACCGAGATGTGATAGATAGTCCCAAACTAAAGCAAAAATTAGCGCGATAAAGTTCATGTTCGGAGGACATCATGCTCACAGAACAACAAATCAAGCATTTTCACACTTTGGGATTCCTTGTTTTTCCGCAACTATTCAACCAAGACGAGTTGGATACGATACATAAAGAGTTTGAAGCGTCAATGGCGGCAGTATACCGTCACATGCCTTTTGATGGCACACGCCGACACTGGCTACCTATGATGGGACCCAAAACACCATTCTTCGCAAATTTACCAGAAGATCCACGGTTCTGTGCGGTGGCGGAACAACTCTACGGTGAAGATGTATTTTGTATCGTTTCGGATGCGAACCGTTATGTCGGTAATACCGGTTGGCATCCTGACCATAATGCAGACCCAACCAAGGATTGTTATGGCGTGAAATTCGCCTTTTATCTCGAACCGGTTGATGCGGAAAGTGGTGCGTTACGACTGATTCCCGGTTCCCACAAGAATCCATTCCATGAGGATTTGCAGGAGAATTTGAACCAGTTCGGATTGGAGATTTGTGATGTTCCAAGCTATGTTTGCGAATCTGAACCGGGCGATGTAGTCGCTTTTGATGTGCGTTGCTGGCACGCAAGTTGGGGCGGTCGTAATGACCGTCGAATGTGTACAGTCGTCTACTACAATAATCCAAAGACTCCCGAAGAAGACACAGCCGCTCGAAATCGCGCGAGTGGCAATGCTGGAACAACAGAACGATTTAATCTGCCAGACATGCCACTTTATGATCCACACTGGGTCGCAAATCCAACGGGAAGTGAAAAACGACAACGTTGGATTGACAGAATGCGCGAGTTGGGCTTCTTGGATTCCGTTTAATCTAAAGCACTTTATCCCTTCCTTTTCCTAAACGATTGCCGAATTCTATCTCAAAACGCATCTAACGGTAAGTTTGCGGAATTATGCAACCTTTTCCTCTCCATTCGCGTCACATAGGCAAATGTGAAAATCCTTAACTCCAGACGCGTAGTTCTTGTAGGTTGGGTTGAACCGCAGGTGAAACCCAACATTTCAAGTATGCCAAAGCGTACCATGTTGGGTTTCGTTCCTGAACCCCATAGGTGTAAACTTAAGGATTTATCCTCTTGTTGGAGGGGTTTCTAACCCCGATTTCAGAGGTTATGGCTCATAAAATCGTGCTTACAAAGCCCTCCAAC
>JAPPMR010000581.1 GCA_028818995.1 Candidatus Poribacteria bacterium
TATATAACATTAACGGAATAGCAAAAAAGCATCGAAAAATTTGAAAACTAAATACCCCTGTGTTTGTAGTCAGGTGGTTGCTTTCGGTAGATGTGATTATCCCTTACCACGGGAATAGATGTTAATGGAGAAAAATATGTCATATTCGTTTATAAATCGTTTTAGTTCGTACAATATGTCGAAAAAGTATATCCTATTGGGATTTCTCTTTCTCACCATTTTTATGTGTGGTTGCGTCGATCAGAAGAATCAACTAAACATTTTTACTTGGTCAGAATACGTAAGTGACGAGATTCGGTCAGGATTTGAGGAAGAGTTCGGTGTGCATGTCGTTGTAGATACTTACGGTTCCAACGAAGATCTGCTCGCTAAAATATCGGTTGGTGCTACAGGTTATGACATCATTATGCCGTCAGATTATATGGTTTCTATCATGGTAAAGGAAAATCTGTTAGCAGAACTGAATCGTGACAACATCCCTAACTTTCAGAACATCAGTCCACTTTTTCTCGGTAAGTACTACGATCCAGAAAACCGCTATTCTGTGCCATATACCTTCGGCACTGCAGGTATCGCCTACGATTCATCTAAGGTTTCACCTGATCCTGAAAGTTGGGCAGTGCTCTGGAATGAAAAATATAAAAATCAATTCAGTATGCTTGATGACCAACGTGAGACACTTGGCGCCGCCTTTAAACTTCTCGGATATAGCATCAATACAACCGATCCTGTACAACTGAGGCAAGCAAAAGAGAAACTAATTGAACAGAAACCATTCGTTAAACAATACAAGAGCGAAGCTGAAGAGTTGCTTATTGCGGGTGATGTCATTATGGCGCATTGCTGGAGTGGCGACGCGTTTCGCGCTGCAGAGGAACGTCCTTCCATCCGTTATGTGATTCCAAAAGAAGGGTCAAGCCAATTTATTGACACTGTCTGTATTCCAAAATCCGCTCCTCATAAAGATCTCGCCGAAAAGTTTATCAATTATCTCCTTCGTCCAGAGGTCAATGCCAAAATTACGACTTTTACGAAATATGGCACTTGTGTGCCAGCTGCGAAGGAACACTTGCCAGAAGATCTGCAGAAGCATAAATTCATCTATCCCCCAGCAAAAGTTATGGAATCACTTGAATGGTTGAAAGATCAAGGTGAGTTTACACAACAATACAGCCGCGCATGGGACAAAATAAAGGCGAAATAAATCAGAATCTAATCCATGAAATATTTATGGAGTGCTTTGTTAGATTGACTCTTTTTGTGCCCTCCCACGATGTTTTGTAGCTACCTATTTTATTCCTCCCCTTTTCTTGAAGAAAACCCACCCTATATACAACTATAAAATAGGTAAGTAAGTTTTAGAATTAACGGCACATTTTGAGATGTAGGAGCGAACTCCGATTCTCGACTATCAGTGTGGTTCGTCGCGATTCGCAGATCGCTCCTACAGAAAATGTGTATCTTTATTTTTTAAGTTCACTATAATACCATTTCAAAAAATAACTGCTCTTAAAGAAATAGGCTGTTCGTAGTCGAGCAATTCATTGCGCCTCTTACATTTCATCTCAAAAGAGAAAATTATTTATAGAATTTGGTATAAGTCTATCCACATTAAGTGTATTTTAAAGAGGGGTACCCACATGAAAGTTTGGTATACGCTGAAATTTCAGTTTCGGAATCCGTTAGTTATTCCTATTCATATTGCAACATGGATTTTGTCGTTTTTTCTATTTGATGTTGTAACTGGTAGCAAGATAAATAACGCATTTCAGTTTATTCTTGATGAAATACTTGTATTTATTGTTCTTGGCTTTATTACCAGTTACCGAGAGACGAGAGGAAAACTAACAAGTATTGCTACGACACAGCAAAATTGGATGAATTGGTCTGACAATCAACAACAACATATATCTAATGATCAGAATATAGAAATGTCTCTTCTATCTGAATACCCACGTTTAACTTCATTCTTGACAACAGTTAAAAACACTGTTGTTGAAATGTTTCGTAATCCTCTATTATATGTCTTTCATTTTATCTGTTGGAATTTTGTATTTATTTTGGGAACATTGTTAGATGACGGTATGCAGTATACCATAAGAGAAGAATGGCCTATGGAGGTATTTCAAATTATCGACTATGTTGTATCTGATATGAAACATGAGTTCTTTTATGGGTTAGTTGTGATTCTAATATTCGCATTTATAACCAGTACACAAGAGGCTAAAGGAAAAGTTCAAGGAATTGTAAAAGAACAGCAGCAATGGTCAAAATGGTATGAACGACAAAATAACGCTGTTGCATCTGGAAAGACTATTGAAGATTCCCCTTCTCTCATTACAAACGAAACCGGACAATTATTTGTAATTCGGACGCCGGTTTATACCATCATACATGTTTTTGTTGTTGTGGTGCTTTGCTTAATATTAGCTGTCCAACTCATTCTAATTACAGACTGGAGTGGTATTAAGTTTCTTGGTTGGATTGTGCTGCTCGTTCTCCTAATCCACTAAAGTCAGATAATGGTGTGGTCATTGACCGTAAAACAGGTGGAATAGTATACCCCTGGTCGAGAATGTGGCTTTCCTTCAAAACTTCTTGAGTTCTCCCCACCGAACCGTGAGTTTACCTGCAGGTGTAACTGCAAGTGCCGAATCTCTTATCCAATCCATAGAACCTTCGTTACGCCTCGGTGTGTTTGTGAGAATGGTAATCTCATCTGTAGCAAGCGTATATTTAAAAATATCGCTCTGCCCGCCATCCGGGGCATTATAGTTTTCTGTCGCGAGAATAAGCACATGCTGAGTCCCCATCCAACACGCACCGTTTATGTACCATTTTTCATGCCGTGGCATTACAAGTTCTCTGGAGGAGATTCCGCTCACAACATTGTGTATAACAATTCTATTTTTAATAAGTACTCGACCATTGTATTTATCTTCGCAATATAGTAGCAGTTTTCTGTCGGGGGACCAATCGAGAGAATATAGGGTTAAGTCATCATATTTTGTAATACGACGTGGGTTCTTACCGTCTGGATTCACAGTGTAGATAGCTTCTTGAAAAGGATTACTCTTTGTTACGATATAAGCGATTCTTTTCCCATCAGGGGACCATGATGCGCTTCCCGTGTGCTGATCTTTAATAATAGAACGAGTAAGTTCGCGCACTTCTCGCGTCTCAATATCAATGATATGAATACTCCAACGATCACCGCTTCGCGTACTTGAAAATGCAAGGTGTTGACTGTCGGAGGACCAACTATGGTTTGCATCAAGTCCAGTGTAGGTGGTGAGTTGTCGCTCCTGTGTGCCATCCAGGTTCATAAGGAAGATATCATGATTCTGTTCATTAGTTTCTCTGGGTTGTTGGCGTTCAAATGCAATGGACCTCCCATCGGGTGCCCACCGTGGTAGTCCATCAAAGACATCATTGAATGTCAATCTTTGCACGTTACCGCTGTCATCGTCCATCTTATAGATTTCCCAACCAGACATAAACACAATTTTAGCAGTGGCGAAGGGAACAAAACATAACAAGAAAATCGTGCTGAAAATTGAAATATAACGCATAGTATTTCTCCTTTAGATGAATGGTGTGTCTCTCTTCACGTGCTACGAGAGGTAAAGAGAGACATTGAATTGAAAGGTCTTGAAAACCGAAATTTTATTATGGTGGTGGGGAATGCCTAAAGTTAACACTGTTTACACAGTCCTTCCAAGAGTGCTTCTTATTACCATTAGGTCCGAAATATACATCAAGACGGGTAGTCGCCGACATATTATACTCTTTCCCTGCTCTGGGTGCCTGTAGATTGTGTACATTCACCCAGAGCGTCTCGGAGTCCTCAAGCGGGACTGGCATAGCTTGTGTCTCCGGATCATATTCAGGTAACGTCCCCCATATACCGGCGTTTCGGCGAAAAATTGATGTTGCCAATCATCAATAAAAAGCCGAAATTTCCAGTAGGCATCGAATTCATCATTCTCATGATAACTCTCCGCATAGATGGAATGGTCACTTGAAATGTAGGCTTGCCCGAGCACCCCGAAAGGCCAATAAGTAAGATTACCTACCGATGCGGAACCGTAAATCCAATCTATACCAGTAGTAAACCATCCTGAATCCTGTAGTCCTTCCGCGGGGCAATGCGCGAATACGTTCCCTAATCCACTTCCCATTAATAACACGATTATACCGTAAATAACAAACTTATTATACATCATAAACCTCATTTTTTGTATTATATATTGTGATGTTTTTTATAACTAATGGTTGAGCAGGCTGTACGAACCCTCTGAATCGCGCAGCTTGCTACTAACTTTTATACGATAACATTTTGCAAAAAAAAATCAAGTAATATATTGTCCTGTGTTTTTGGTATACTTGACATATAGTGCCATGTCTAAAAAATAACGTCACTGAAAGAAATAGGCCGTTTGTAAATGATTTCTTTCTTTACCAAGACTCCAAAAAATTGCCTCAACCCACCAAGCTGACAACAAAATGCACACGCATCCAAGAGGCAAAAAACGTATCAACTCCAACCTTTTCTGCAAACTTATTGTCAATATATTGGATATCTATTGTTCCTAACGCCACAAACACCTTTGATCACCACACAGAACATAGTATAATATCAATATGAAAAGAGAAAACCAATCCCCAAACACACCGAAAATCGAAAGTAACTCTCTAAATGCATTGATGACAACGCGAAACATATTAAAATATCTCCGGCAAAAGGAAACCCGTGTTCCTCAACGCAATGAAAATATAAAAATAATTTCAGAATTCAGAAAAATGCCTATAAACTTATACAGCGACTGGTTTTATAGCAAATTTAGAAATCATACCGTACGGTATGATTTTAAGTAATAATGATCTCCAAATCACGACCTGCAATCTGTAGGAGCAATCTCTAAACCACGATTTTGCAACTAAAACGGATAATAAGACAAAAATTGAATGCCTCTAAACAAAGATTAAAAAAGATTGACTCCTAAAGTAAAAATGGATATTATATGGATACTATACCTCAAATAAGAGTTATCTGAAGACGCAAATTAGACATCCGTAACATCATTTTCAAATATCTTTTGATACGTAAAGGAGCCGCAATTGAGTAGACCCAATATACTATTTATAATGTCAGACGACCACGCATCTCACGCGATGAGTTGCTACGGGAGTCGAATTAACCAAACACCACATCTCGACCGCATCGCTGATGGCGGTATGATTTTCCAAAACTGCTTCTGCGTAAACTCTATTTGCACCCCGAGTCGTGCGAATATTTTGACAGGCAAACATAGCCACCTCAACGGTGTAAAGAATTTAGGCGACAAACTTGACGGTAGAAAACCGAATGTCGCGAAGATGCTTCAGGCGAGCGGTTATCAAACTGCTATGGTCGGCAAATGGCATCTTGGTCACGGTGGTGATGCTGATCCGACTGGATTTGACTATTGGAACGTCCTGCCCGGACAAGGCGATTATTACGACCCTGTGATGATAGAAGAAGACGGAAGAAAAAAGCACGAAGGCTACGCAACCGACGTCATTACAGATTTTTCATTGGAATGGCTGCAAAATAGAGACAAAGATAAACCGTTTTTCCTTATGTCTCACCACAAAGCACCGCACCGTCCATGGGATTCAGACGAAAAACACGCACACATGTTTGAGGACGGTGATGTTCCGATGCCAGATAATTTCTTTGACGATTATGCTAACCGATCAAATGCCGCGAAAGAAGCGAAGATGCGGGTTTTCGGGCACATGAACGACAGAGACCTGAAGATTGAAAAACTCGGCCCACCGCCCGAAGGCTTATCTGATGAAGAGTTAGCAAACTGGCAGTACCAACGTTACATAAAAGAGTATCTACGTTGCGTGGCATCAATTGATGATAATGTGGGCAGGTTGCTTGACTATCTTGATGCTGATGGCGTGGCAGACGACACAATGATCATTTATACATCTGACCAAGGTTTTTTCTTAGGTGATCACGGTTGGTACGACAAACGGTTCATGTATGAAGAATCGTTACGTATGCCGTTCATTGTTCGCTATCCGCGTGCCATTGGTGCTGGTAGTTCCACACACGCGATGGCGTTGAACATTGATTTTGCAGAAACATGGCTTGATTATGCAGGAATTCCAATTCCTGACGATATGCAAGGCACAAGTTTGCGTCCGATATTTGAAGGTGAAACGCCAGATGACTGGCGAGAATCTATGTATTACCGATATTGGATGCACCTCTCACACCACTATGTTCCCGCACACTACGGTATTCGGACACATCGCTATAAACTGATCTATTATTATGGAGAACCACTCGGCACAACAGGTTCCGTTAACGAACCGAAAGAACCGGAATGGGAACTCTTTGACCTGGAAAAAGACCCGAATGAGATGTGTAGTGTCTATGACGATCCCGAATATGCTGATGTTGTTAAAGAATTAACAGCAGAATTATATCGACTCAAAGAAGAGGCAATGGATGACGAGTAGGCAATCGTTTTCTTGTATCTGTCAACAGATAACCAAAGGAGGCATAAGATGAAAAATGGCAATCCATTGAAAAATATAGAACCCGGAATGAAGGTTACTGCACAGATGTCCCCTGAACCCAGCGAAGCGGATTTACAGTTCGCTAAACAGATGGATGTTGAGTATGTTGTTCTCTGGACAAACGGTGCAAATGCCAATTACGACTACTTCATGAGCCGCCGTGAGATTTTTGAGAACGCAGGTTTGAAAATCTATGGGTTCGGCAACAGCGATGTCCACAATCAGGACGGGATTGTGCTTAACTTAGAGAATCGCGATGCGAAAATTGAACAGTATAAAAAGTATATTCGTGATTTGGGTAGAGCAGGAATTCCATATACAACGTACGCACACATGGGGAATGGTATCTGGAGTACCGAGCGTGAGACAACTCGCGGTGGTGCAAGCGCACGTGCCTTTAATTTAGAGACTGCCGAGGAAGGGCATTGGGGCGGTAATAAGTATAAGGTGCCACTTTCGCACGGACGCGAGTATAGTGAGGAGGAAATTTGGGATAATTATACCTACTTCATCAAACAAGCCGCGCCTGTCGCTGAAGAAGCAGGCGTGATGATTGGTATCCATCCTGATGACCCGCCAGCACTACATCTTGCTGGAATTCCACGGTGCATCTTTAGTAGTTTTGAAGGTTACAAACGTGCACTTGAAATCGCTGACAGTCCGAATGTCGGCATGTGTTTCTGTGTCGGGTGCTGGCTTGAAGGCGGAGATTTAATGGGTAAAGATGTTCTTGAATCTATCCGTTACTTCGGTGAAAGAGGTAAAATTTTCAAAGTCCATTTCCGTAATGTCGATCAACCGCTACCGCATTTTGTTGAGACATTTGTGGATAATGGGTATCAAGATATGTATCAAGTGGCAAAAGTGCTCCGTGAGGTTGACTTCAACGGTGTGCTGATTCCAGACCATATTCCAAGCATGGCAGGCGATCACCGTGTTGGCACAGCATATACCATTGCGTATATGAATGCGCTTGTAAAACGTGCGAATGAAGAAATTGCGGCATAGTCGCAAAGTTTATTCATCAAATTCTATCATTTTCAGATAGGAGGTTTAATTGTGAAAAAGAGTTTCGTTGCATTTCGTCCAACAATCTTTTTTGTATTTTGTAGTTTAATTGTTTTGATCGGTTGTGAAAAAGTCCAAAAGACATTAACTATGCCGACTCCATCAAAGCAGGCGGTTGCGATAATTAATCCAACAAGTGGAAATACAGTAACCGGTATGGCAGTTTTTTCGCTTACTGATAAGACAGTCATGCTTCATATTGAGATTGAGAATGCATCTCCTGGTCTCCACGGAGTTCATATCCACGAATACGGGGATTGTAGTGCTACAGATGGAACATCTGCTGGTGGGCATTGGAATCCCACTGATGTCGCACACGGAAAGTGGGGTGAAGGTGAATTCCACCTGGGAGATATCGGTAATATGACTGTTGGCGATGATGGCA
>JAPPMR010000095.1 GCA_028818995.1 Candidatus Poribacteria bacterium
GGGGAGGTGAAACCTTACGAAACCTCAAATATGTTGATCTCCATGAAAATTGGGAAACAGGCATTCAACGCCTTCTTAACACTATTTCTGTAACCTCAGTACACGATAAGAAATACAGCACTAATGCCTTGACAGATGAAGGTAATGAATGTGTCCTGTTCCGTTCAATAGATGGACAGTGCTATTTCATTCCCTTTCAAAAGGTATGCTGGGATTCAACGGAGATTTCTCTGACGCTTTGTCCTAACTCATCAGCGCAAGCAGCTTTCTTGAGTAGATTGCGTAAGCGTTTACGCGATGTACCTGCTGGGAGTTCCATTGACCAACTGGAGGCTATCGCTTTTGCTCATCAGGAAAACGCGGCATGGGTAAAACTCCGGGCGGTCGCGCAAATTTCAACTGCATGTGAGACTGTGTGGGAAATCCATCTCAAGGAAGAAACTGTAGCCAGTGCGTATAAACGGCGTGCCGAACCTGTTATTTTGGAGCAGATGACTCTGGATCAGATTGCCGACTTGCGCGCTAAGCGGCTCCTTCTTGACGAAAAGTTAGATGCTGCCAGTTCATCCTTAACGCAAACCACTGTCTATGATCAGATGTTATTAGAGGCTCAAATTCGTGGTGAACTCACATCACAATATGGTAATAGACTGCAAGCCTTAACATCTCCAATCCCAGAACTCTATCAACACTTCAAAACCAGACCCGAGACATTTGAAAAGTTTGCACGGTTAGTTTCTATACTCTATTTGAAATTGTCAAACACGGTTGAAGATATACTCCAGTTAGACCTAAAACTGCTTAATTCGACAGGGCTACAAGTAAATTTTAAGGGGCAGCGATCCCAATTAGATATAAATAAAGAACCTGTTCTCTTGAAAATTGAGGGAATCTGCCCACTTCCTGAATAAAACCCGAATAACGTAATGTGGTATAGGTTAACAATTGCACGGTGTAGCGTTGCACTTCGGACACCCCTCTGCATAGATTTGCGCTGCGTCCTCAAGAGAAATGCCAAGCAGACTCGCCAAAGTAGATAACCATGCAAAAACGTCGGCGAATTCCTCGCGCAGCCGCTGCTTATCTTGTGGTTGCTTGCGAATTTCTTTCGCTAACTCCCCTACCTCTTCAATGAACCAAGTGAATGTTAATGGAACCCCGCGCTCAGCATCCCGTGTGTAATAGATAGCCTCAATCTGTTGTTGAAATTTTTGAATTGTCATAATACTCCTTTTCAAGTATAATAGCATAGTAATTTGAGATTATCAATTACCAAAAACAGCAGCTCCAAATCAGCACATGATTGTCGTTCTGGGGTTGATTGAACTATCCGATTAGGAGAGTGCTAAGTCCGCACGGAAGAACACTTATGAACACCCAAAAACCGATTTTTATCAATGAAGCTGAACTTGAATGGGAAGGTTGGGATGACCCGGACATTGCAGCCAAAAGTCCAATTCGTTGGAAACTGCTTATTACAGGTGAACGCGGTCCGAGTAGCGGGCTTGTTATGGGGATAGCAGAGGTGCCGCCCGGTGCGTCGCTGCTGCTCCATCACCATGAACCCGAGGAAACGTATTATGTCATCAGTGGTAACGGACACATGCAGATTGACGATTGCGAAGCAGAACTCTGTCCCGGTTCAGCAGTCTACATTCCACCTAATGCTAAGCATACCGTCCGTTGCACTGGAAACGAACCGCTGGTTTTCATATTCACCTTTGCACGCGATTCTTTTGACCAAATCATCTACAATTTTGATGCGTAATCGCGTGTTACAAGCAACTTAAGTTTTCACGATTGAGGTAATCATTGGAATGTCAACATCAAAAACAGCAGATATGAAACCGATTATTTCTAACGCAGAAGCAAGTCTCTTTGATATCGGTGACGGTATCACCTATTTTGAACTACATGGTAAATTGAACATTATAGAGGATAGCATGTTAGCGATTCTCGATTCTGCGCTGGACGAGGTAGAAACGAATTATTCAGGTATGGTACTCGGCACGGAAGCGGGCAATTTTTCGGTAGGACTCAACCTCATTCTTTTACTTGAACGTGCCCAAAGTAAAGATTGGGATGCAATTTCAAACACCCTTAGAAATCTACAGAAAGTTTGTACTCGGCTACGTCATTCAACAAAACCTGTCGTGGCAGCAACGGTTGGCATGGCACTCGGTGGAGGATGTGAACTCGCTTTCGGTGCAGATGCAGTACAGGCTTTCACCGACAGCAAACTTGGACTTGTTGAACTTCGCGTTGGACTGATCCCGGGCGGTGGTGGAACTACTGAGATGGCGTTTCGGTGTTTAGAAGGTCAACAGACATCATCACCAATTCAGCAGCTACTTGCACCTGTCCAGACAACAATTGAGACTATTCGTCAAGCGAAGGTTTCGCAAAATGCTACAGATGCAGTAGAGATGGGCTATGTTCGTAAAACTGACCTTATCTCAACTCAAAGAGATAATCATCTTAAAGATGCTAAACAATTAGCACTCTCACTTTGGGAAGGTGGTTATCAACCACCTCAACCTCGGCAAGTATTTGTGTTAGGAGAAGACGGACTTAACTACCTAAAACAACAGTTTCAGGAATTGAGGCAATCTGACCTCATCAACGATTATGAGCAATCTCTTGCCGAGAAATTGGCTTATGTGTTCTGTGGAGGTATGCTTTCAGCACCACAGTATGCCGCTGAACAGGACCTGCTTGACCTTGAACACGAGGTATTTCTCAGTCTCTGTAGCGAACCGAAGACTCATGCAATGATTGAATCTACCCTCAAAAAAGGCAAAAAATAAAACCCAATTATCGTAATTATTGAACATTTAGATAAAACCCAATAATTGAGGAAAAAGTATGCAATCTCACTTATATCTCTCCATTGCTGGAGAAAACAGAATCGCCATTTATACCTTTGATGTTTCCAACGGAGCGATTGAGTTCCAAGAAGATGTTAACGTAAGTGGTTCACCCGGTCCTTTAACGCTCTCCCCTTGTGGCAACTATTTGTATGCCGGACTCCGCTCCAGTCGAGAAATCTCAACTTTTCGTATTAAGAAAAAGGGTAAGCAGCTCACACTATTAAGAACAATTAAACTTGATGCGGATACATGCTACATTGCAACCGACAAAACGGGTAAATATTTGCTTTCTGCGTATTACGGTGCGGGCAAAGTTACCGTGCATGCAATAGGAGAAGATAAAACTGTACAAGATGAACTGATCCAAACCGTCGAAACAGCACCACACGCCCATTACGTTGAAACAGATGTCTCGAACCGTTTCGTCTTTGTCCCACACACCGTCCCTGCAAATGCTATCTATCAGTTTCACTTTGATCCGGATACAGGTATGCTAACTGAAAACCCATTTGGGAATTCAAATCCAGATGAGCCAGTCGGACCTCGCCACTACTGCGAACATCCTAACAAAGCGATCTTCTATTTTTCAAATGAACAGGGGTCAAGCGTATCTGCTTACAACCTTCAGAAAGGAGATTCAGAAACCTCAATCTCAAAGTCAGGGGATCCTGATTATACCGTTCACGATGCGCCAGGTCTATTGTGGGAGTTCCAAACGCTTTCTACCCTCCCCGCGGATTTTGATGAGCATAATAGCTGCGCACAAATCCACATTGACCCACAAGGCAAGTTCCTTTATGTTACAAATCGTGGGCATGACAGTATTGCAATGTTTTCAATTGATGAAGAGAGTGGAGAATTAACCGCTTTAGGACAGCAACTGACGGAACCCACACCGCGAGTTTTTAACATTGATGAAACTGGTAATTTCCTATTTGCTGGTGGGCAAGGATCCGGCAAACTTGCTACTTACCGTATCAATCGAGAAAGTGGTGTCCTTGCGCCGCTTGAAACTTATGAAGTAGGTGAAAACCCGATGTGGGTGCTTTTTGTGTAGAAAACGTAGAGAAGCATAATGTGATTTTCCTTGGGCATGTGGAGTTTGGGATGGAATGTCACAAGATTTCCACAACCTGTTTCGGTTTAAATAAAAAATGGGCATGGTAATTACTACCAATACCCATTATAATTTATTAAACTTTGTCAATCGCTGTGGTGATCTGTTCTGGTGTCGGAAATTGTCGTGTCTCTAACTTGGAGTAGAGCAATTCATCATTTAGGTATACTTCAAAAGCACCACCACTACTTTCAACAAGTTTCACATCTTTAACCTGACCACTATATTTGTTTTTCAAGGCTTTTGCCAAACTGGCTGCCCGTGGTTGATAGTTTCAAGACGTGCAGTACTCAATTCTAATGTCCATTTGGTATATATCCTCCTAATTTGAAAGGCATTCTAACTTAATTTTACCAGAATTTGTGAGAAATTTCAAGTTTTTTCGTCTTTAAAATAGGGGTGACATTTCTTATTGTGTGTGGTATGCTTAACTTCAATTTCAACGATTGTCGGAAATCTTAACCAGAGTTAATAATGGAGGTAGATACCATGAAACGCTTGTTATATATTTTCGTGTGGGTATTCTCTGTTCTGCTTTTTGTCAGTTTTTCGCTACCAACAGCGTTTGGGCAGGGAAACAAGAAAGAGGATTTGATTGGACACTGGACTTTTGAAAAAGGGGATGAACTGAAAGACCTTACAAATCATTTTGGTGATATTGAACTCAAAGGTGCACAAGTCAAAGATGGCAAATTGCACATCGGTGATAATAAATGGGCAATGACGACTGGATACAAAGGTCCGAACATTGGTCCCGATAAAACTTTGGTAACGTGGATCTATTTGGATGACCTCAACGTCAGGAGAGGCGCGACACTTGCAGTGAATAAAAGCAGTGGAGACACATTTGATGCTATTGTCTATGCCGAACGGCAAGAGCGGCGATGGATGGCAGGTAGTAGCCACTTTAGACGCACACAGGATGCTGTTCCTGGCTTTGAAGAAAAAGAAAGAGGTAAACTTATTCAGTTGGCAATCTCCTATGAAGATGATGGCGGCAACGCGAACATTATGATATACCGTAATGGAGACATAATTGGAGACTATACACAAGGACCAATTAGGTCCTGGACAGCAGGCGATGTGGAAGCACTTTTCGGTCCACGAGCCCTCATCGGCGGTACGGCTTACGGTTGGGTAGTCGCACGTGTTGAAGATGCCAGAATCTATAACGCCGTGCTGAGTGAAAAGGAAATTAACAACTTGGAAGCGGATACACTTGATGTGGAAGCACGTGGAAAACTCACCACGACGTGGGGTGCCATAAAAAACAGATAAACACTTACTTGTAGGCGCGCTTTGTAAGCGCGCCGATTAACATTAAGGATATTCTAATTTTGAACAATTTCCGTGTACTTGACGCAGGTACAGAACTATTCATTGATGATGAATTGATTGCCTCTAAGCGCGGGGTAAAACGCACATTGCATCCATGTGTAAAGCATGAAGTCCCCGTGCTTGAACCTGATCCTGACAACCCTTGGGAACACGGAGGTCCTGACCAATCCAGACGCGTTCATCTGTACGGCACGACGATGTATGATGCAGCGTACGGCAAATATCGCATGTGGTATATGTGTCGCATGGGACCGCACTGGCGGTTTAAGGCGAATGAGATTCCTGGGCTATACGTGCCACGTCCAGATCGAAATCCATCAACATATAGAGGAAAAACACAGGATGCTTACGGGCGCAAGTTTGTGGAGAATGATCGCGGTGATCTCACCTGTTATGCTGAAAGTGATGACGGATTGACGTGGACAAAACCGAATCTCGGTCTTTTTGAATTCAACGGAAACCCAAATAACAACATCGTGTGGGACCTACACGGTGCTTGTGTATTTCGTGATGACGATGAATCTGATCCGCAAAAGCGGTATAAGATGATCGGCTTTTGTAGACGATATCGCAACGTGTTCCTGCTTGTGTCACCTGATGGAATTCGCTGGGACGATTCAGACTACCTTGAACCGGTTGCTGATCGAAACAATGAAGGTGCATTCAATGTAATTTATGATGACAAAACCTCTCTGTTTCGTGCTTACGCACTGATACGTGGCAACGATAAAGATGCACGACGCATGATAGCATACACCGAAAGTCCTGCATTAGAGGGACCTTGGAAGCCGCTTGAACCGATGTTCGGTGCAACAGACCAAGACGACGAAATTGGTGTAGAGAGGTATGGTGCTGATCGTGCAGAAATCCACAATATGTCGGGTTTCCTTTATCATAACATCTATATCGGTATCGCTGGGGTGTTGTATGTAACAGGACCAGGCGCTGCAGAGCATGAGATTCCCGTTGATGGACCGATTGATGCGCAATTAGTCTGCAGCCGAGACGGATTCAATTGGGATTATCCTGACTCTGACCGAACTCCTATAATTCCACGCGGTGAAAGTGGAACTTATGACACTGGTATGATTATGGGTACTGCCACGCAACCTATCATCACTGACAATGAAATTCACTGGTATTATACTGGGACAGAGCATACCCACGGTGCTATGATGAAGGATAGACATAAGGCAATAGGTCTCGCGAAATGGCGATTAGATGGATTTATTTCCCTTGATGCTGATGTAGAGGGTGGTGTCGTTGAAACTGTCCCGTTGCAGACACCGAAAGGTACGTTAGAAATAAATGCGGATGCAAGTGGAGGTCGGATTGTTGTTGAAGTTTTAACTGCTGATGGACAAGTTCAATCTGGATTTTCAATTGATGACTGTGTTCCGTTGACAAAGGATAACGTCCGGCATTCGGTGCAATGGAAATCAGTTAAGTTAGTGGATGCAGAGCAACCGCTAAGGCTTCGTTTTGTGTTAAACCGCGCGCGACTTTATGCTTTTCGTATTGCGTAGCTGCTTTTGGATTAAACATAGGTGTTAAAAAGAATGAGACATACTACGCAAATTGAACTCGAAAATCTATACGATCTGGTCGCGGTAAAGTTAGGCGTTATGAATGCCGAAGAAGTGCGACGACTTATCGTCACAGATGCCCTTGTTGATACTGGCGCAATAGATCTTTGCCTACCGACATCACTTATTGAACGACTTGGCATCACACCTATTGAAACAACGCGTGCACGTACCGCTACCGGTATTGTTGAGCGCGTTCTTTATTCGGAAGTCCAATTTACGATATTGGAACGAACAAGGTCAATACAGGTTACTGATTTGCCTGAGGGATCCCCTGTCCTCGTCGGGCACATGGTATTGGAGCATCTTGACCTCTGTCTTGACATAAAAAAGGGACTCATCTATAACCCCGCACATGATGGTGAGTGGATTACAGAAATTCTCTAACAGTCGATCTGACATGATCATTGCCCTATGTTCGGGTCTAATTCCTTCGTCTTATCAAAATCCACTTTTGCTGCTTCCTTTTGCCCAAGTGCCTCTTTTGCGAGTCCTCGTGCATGGTAGTAGTATGCTTTTTGAGGATTGATCTGAATAGCTTTGTCAAAATCAGTTATTGCTTTTTTATATAAACGCTGCGTTTTCTCCAAATTTCCTCGTTTAGATTCAAAATTACCAAAAAACATCTTCACATTCCCCCGATTATTATAAATGTTGGCATCTTCCGGATTAATTTTAATCGCCTTATCAAAGTCGACTATTGCCCCATGATAGTCACCAAGCTTGTATTTCGCTGTTCCTCGAGAGTTGTAAGGTTCAGCATCTTCAGGTGTGAGTTTTATAGATTTATCAAAGTCAGTTATTGCTTCTTTATAGTCCTTTCGTAGCAATTTTACAACGCCTCGACTATGGATTGCTTTGGCTGCGGTATCTTCAAAGCCAAGTGTTATCCCTGTTTGAAAGCCGTTTCTAAGTCGGTTATTGCACCTTCGTGATCACCAAGTAGCAACTTTGTCTCTCCACGGTAAAGGTAAGCGTGCATAAAGTCAGGATTCAATCAGACTGTGTAAAGTAAACCTCTACGATTTCCAGGGTTATTCAGTTTTAAGAGTTTTCTGGTATTGAGATTTACTGAAAGTTAAT
>JAPPMR010000063.1 GCA_028818995.1 Candidatus Poribacteria bacterium
CCCATACAACGCGCTATTTTAGTAGATGAAGGTACTGATCTACTCGGAATATGTTACATGTATTGCCTGCTTGTTCAACCAGCTGCTTTGCGATAAGGAAATCCTGTTTTGCTTCTTCACCTTGATTGAGGTAAAATTTTGCCACGCCACGATAAAAATAAGCCTTAACATCTTGAGGATTGAGACGGATTACTTCATCATAGAAACAGACAATCTCATCAAAATCGGTAAGTCCCCTTGCAACGTATGCTGCAGCCGAATCAGGTTCCAACTGAATCGCTTTGTCAAAATCAGCAATAGCATTATCATATTGTTCCCTGAAATCTGCCATAAACACCTTGCATTCACCACGATAAAGATAAGCTTCAACCATATCAGGTTTTAAGCGTATCGCCTCGCCAAAATTATCTACTACAGCATAGCCAGGACCCTCCAGTTCGTATCTCGCAATTCCGAGATAAAAGTAAGTTTCAGCATCATTAGGTCTCAGTTCAAGTACTCCATCAAAACCCTCAAGAGCAGCTTCATATTCTTCTGCGTCAAGCTTCTCTTTTGCACGTTTTTTCCGTTGACGTGCCTTTTCAGTGATATTACGCTCTTCCCCTTTTTTTCCTTGTCTATGATTGGTAAATACATCAAATTCTTTGAGTTGTGGTGGATTTTCCATACAGTCAGTGTTAATCCAATTCCAAACATCATCGGTTAGATAAACCCATTCCCTATCTGGACGGACTCGCTCAAAACGCTTATTACGTAGATACTTTTCTTGGGATTTCGCATCTGCTTCAGAATCACAAAGTTGAATACCCAAAATTTCTATGTCTCTGTAATCATGCGTTCGGGCAGGTGCTGTGCGTCCCCAAAAAGCACCTACAGACGATTTGCCAATCTTACAAGCGATAGCATCGCCTTCGTATCGCCAGGCATAAACAAAATACTGTTCTCGTTTTAAATTCATCGTATTTCCTTACAAACTGACAATGAAACTGCTATACATTTTTCATGCTACTAAAATACCTGATTATATGCAAGTTTATATCGTACCTGCCATTTTGCGTGCAACCCAGAATAGTCCAAGCAGTAGAATAATCAATCCACCCCAAAGTGGATGTGACCAGATTCGTGTTCGTTTGACAATTGGTTCAGGTTCAGGTAAAGCTGCCAGATGATCTAACAGTGTTCCTACATCAGCAATTGACACAAGTTTGCCGTTGGTAATCTTCGCGATTTCCTCAAGGACATCAAAACGTGCTAAACGTCCCTGCTGCTCCCGATTTAAACCTTGCACGGACAAATCCGTTTGAACCGATGCGCCTGTTTCGCTACTGGTTGCAACGAGACGATAGTTACCAGATTCTTTCGGTACAAACGTTCCGACGAACAACCCTAACGCATCTTCTATGCCCGGTTGTAGTCGTATTGTCTCCGTTTTACCTGAAGGTGCAATCGCTTGCACAGTAACAGTGCCTCTATCCAATGGGCCGCCTACGTTGTCCATCACATTAGCATTTAACGTTAGGACATCATCAACGTGTGGTCTGTCTGGTGAGTAGAACAATCGTATTGCTTCACCTTGTGCCATCTGTCGGCGATATGCCATCCAACGTGCGACTTGACTCCAAAATCGGTAATGATATTTGTCTTCAACACCGTGTCGCCAACGCCACGCGCTGTCCGTTCCCATAAATAGGACTTTACCTGTGCCGTAGGTTTTTGTGACAATGAGCGGTACCCGTCCAGAAACTGTGGCGGCTTGATCGTGTACAGCCAAAATCTCAGTGCCTGCTTTAGCCCGTCTTATGCCAGCATACCAAAAAAATCCCGGCAATGTGCGCCACACTTCGCTGTTGTCAAGGTCAGTATCTCCGAGACGCGTTAACAAACTGCGTTGTCCAGGTTCAGTGAGCGCGAAGTAGGATTGAACGCTTGAACCTACACCGTTAGGTGTCGCGGGGTCTAAAATAACAGGATAGAGATCAGCAAGTGGTCCGGCAGTCAATGAATCTTGTGCACCAATGCGTCCCGGTATAAAGACAATCCCAGCGGCTTGTGCACTGACGAGTTGCCGTAAATTCCGTGCTTGTTCGGCTGTTAGTTGTTCGGGGGATATACCGACATCCCCAAGAAACACCACGTCAAATTTGCTGAGTTCTCTGGCATCAGGAAAATTTTTGATGTAGCTGCGTCCACCACCGACCTTAGGTAGCTTCGGATGAAAGAGCAGACATGTTACATTAACACCCGCATCGCGTTCCAAAGCATTGCGTAAATATCGGTATTCCCAACGTGGATAAGATTCTATGACAAGGATTTCCAACCGCTCCTGCCGTATAGATATAGGGGCAGAGAGTTCATTGTTTTCAGGAATCAATTCTTGCATATCCGGTGCTATACGCAAATTTAGGGTGAATTCTCCTGTCTCTTGCGGTGTCCAAGCCATATTTTCCTGTGCTTGTCCCATAGCAGGCACAGTGATAATTTTGTTGACCGTAGGTTCATCATTAACGCTTAACGTAAGGTTTACGTCTCTATCCTGTCCCAAGGTATTTCGGACGACAAACGGGATGCGGAGCTGCTTTTTTGTTACGCCGTAGGTTGGGGCATCCATGCTCACTAACTCTATATCAGGCAGCGGAACTTCACTGCCGACTCCTACTGTGAAAACGGGTACACCTTGCATGTGGAACCGTGTCGCAGCCTTCACGGGGGAGTCCCCAATATTCCAATCACCGTCTGATAGTAGGACTACGCCGCGAAGGCTGGAATGATTGTCCAAAACGTGCGACAGCCCAGCGTTTATATCTGTGGCTTCCTCTGCTGGGTCTAACAGTGAAGAGAACGGCTCGAATACAACGTTGAGTTCAGTATCTTCCTCCGATTTCCAAACCTCCTCGGACATCAGCGGTTGAATCGTTTCGGAGCGGCTTTTGCGTTTCGCTGCGGTGTCCTGTTCGTCAATTATATCCTGTGTTAGCATGCTGTTGGATTTGTCCCATAGGATAGCAAGCGTAGAACGTTGTTCCGGCGGCTGTGATTCTAACCATTCGGGTTGATTTAGCGTGACAACCACAAGGATAACAAGCACAAGACGCAGCAGCTCAAGCCATCCGATGCGCTTACGGTAGCCGCTGCGATGCCATGCGTACCAGCATAAGACACCGGTTATAATGATAATAATCAGTCCCAAAATTATGATGGAGCTGCTTGAGAAGAATTCGAGATGTCCTTGTTGATCTTGCATTTCTTACGTCTCTAAGTTGCTAAAACTCTTTTTTGGTTAAAATGTTCATTTTTTACGATAAAAATCGTATCAATATTCATTTTATAGTTCCATTATGTAAACACTGATTTAGTATTGCGGTGTATTAGGGTCGCGACCAGGAGGTCGCTCCTACAAGACATATTCAAAATCTTACCTTAGTCTCCCTCTGCTGTTGCAAAATCTACTGCAGGGTTACTTTCTGCTTTCTTGCTTGGCAAACTTAGCACTGCTTCCACAATGAGTGCTATCGCCATCGCAATAAGAAAAGTGCGCCAGAGTTCGTTGGCTGAAGAGGATGTGTCTCCCACTTCTACGTCTATTCGCCGATAAGATAAACCGTTAAATAACGCATCTACAGTTTCAGCTGGCGCTGCTTTAGCGGAATCTTCGGCTTGGCTGCGGTTCACGGCTATCCAATACGCTTCACCTCGGTAGACTCCAGCGTGTAATCCGCGTTGCGAGAGCGATACTGCGTCCCCTTCATGTGCTATCGCCTCCCACTGTTCACGATCTGCAAGTGCATCGGCTGCAGCGTCACGTTGAGATGCATCGGTCAAAGCGCGACACCCTTCCGCTAACGCACGCTGCAATATCACATAAAACACTATCCCGTCACGTTCAAGAGAAGAAAACTGAGCGGTCGGTAGTGTGCTACAGAAATATACGGCACCATGGTCGGTATTCACACGAGTTAGGAGCGGTGCATCGTTGCTAAACCTTGCCAGTAATGTTCCTGTGCTTTCAATAGCACGATAGCGGTAGGTGCGTAGTTCATTCAAAGGCAAAGGATTTCCACTATCTACATGTGCCAACAGATCCGCATCACCACGCCACCATGAAATCTGGGCAGTTTGTTCATCATCAGGTGTCTGCCAGTCGTTCCAGCGTGAGTCGAACATTTGCGCACCAGTATTCTGACGCGGTGGAAAGAAGATAACCACACGTCCACTGTTAACAAAATTCTGAATCTGTTCCACGACTAATCCGTTTGGCAAAGCGGCTTGCCAGATTAACAGTCCTGTCCTTTCCCAATCAATTTCTCCAACGCGATTCGTGGGAATCACATCTGCCTGATGTTGAAGTCGCGCATCTGGTGGAATAGCGAGTGCACGCCGAAACGCTTCGCCAGTTCTCACATCATCACTGACAATAACCGATCTCCGTACTGGCGGTTCTGAAAATACAAAGAAAAATCGATTGTCCAACGGATTCGCATCACCCGGCAATCCGACTGATCCCCATCCCGAAGTAAGCGTGCCATCAATAGAAATGCGATGCCCTTGCAAAGATGCACCGCGTGCATCAAGTTCAACTTCCACAACAGAACGAACGTTGTTGACTTCAAACTCAATCGGGACTTCTCGCGTCGTTGTATCAATGCCTTCAGTACGCACTATCACATCAAGGATGAGTTCCGCCTCGTTGCCTCGTTGCCACCGTTGGACGTTTTCCACCCTCACCGATAAGTTATTTGAAGATGGTGCTGAATATGCAAGCAAGAAATGATGCACGCCATCTAACTGTGCAAATTCTTCTCGGATTGCATCCCAACGTCCGCTGGTAACAGCCCAATCATTCTCGTGGAGATCGGAGCAGAGCCATACGTCTGCCCGTCCTGAATTGTTTGCTTTGAGATAGGTTAAAGCGGATTCAAACATGCCCGGAATATTGGCACTTGTGGCACTTGATTCGGTCATGGGTAGGCTTAATAATGCCTTCGGTGAATCTATTTCTTGTAATTGTCCAGTGGCACTATCAATCAGAATCAGATGAGTCCCGTAATCGCCTTGTTCCAGCAACTGTGCAAGTCTTTTCAGTGCAGTAGACCTTTTTGACTCACCAGCCTGCAGGTCTTGTGTTTCCATACTCGCGGATCGGTCAAGCAGAACCATCGTGACATCAGGTTTAGCCAATCCAATGCTTCCTAACCATCCACCAGAAAGCGGCCGACTAATAGCGAAAATCAGCGCTGCGATCGCAAGAGTACGCATTAACAGTATTAGGATATGGCGAAGACGTGCCATGCCTTTGCTCATCCGTTTTGCAGCCATCAGAAACATCATCGCTGCCCAGGGGACTGTGCGGTGCCGCTGCTGATTTATCAAGTGTATAATGATTGGTAGCAACATCAAAGGAAGTGCTATTAATGCTAAAGGTTGTAGGAAATTCATAGTTATTGGCTTTCGGCTTTCGGCTATCAGCCGTCGGTTCTCAACTTTTTCAGTAAAGAGGTCAACATTTTCTTTACGCTAATGATTGTATTTGATAACTCAGTGTATTGGTTAGCATTGAGATATTTTAGGTCATGTGCAAGAAGAATAAGATACTCTGTTTCACTTGCTGAACCCATCGCTATTTGTAGAAAGCGAATGAATTCAGCTGAGCTCTCTTCCACATCCTTCAGCAATATTTGTAGGTATTGATGCACAAGCACGTCGGATTTGACTCGTAAGTCCATATATCTCGCTACGTGGGAAATTAGAGGTTAACTCGTATATTCTCAAGGTTAAATCATGTGATTTCTCCCATATCTGCAATTTTCTAAAATCTCGCATACTTATTCTTTGGTAACCTTTGGCTTTTGGCAGCCAGTCTTTTCTGAAAGCCGACTGCTGATTGCCGATAGCCCAATTATGCTTTTTTGGGTGTTCGTCCCAATAGAAATTTTGCCAATACATCTCCGTAATCTTCGTCAATGCAGATGCGATGGTAGTCAATTTCGGTGTCACGGATAACTTCGTTCATGCTTTCAAGGTATGCTTCCAATGCGCGTCGGTACTGATCACCGATAATGGTTGGGTCTGCCAATACAGGTTCACCACCTTCCATGTCAACAAATCGCGTTGGACGGTCAAATTCAAAATCCAACTCGTTCTGTTCCATCAGATGAAACACTGCTACATCATGCTTACGAAATCGTAGATGCTCAAAACAGTTGCGCGCCACTTCTGGGTCAATGAATAGATCTGAAATGATGATAATCAATGCTCTTTGGGGGACACGTTCAGCAGTTTCGTGGAGAGCATCTGCTAATCCTGTTTCACCTGACGGTTCTACTACACCGAGCTCATCGAGAACTGTGCTAAGGTGTGTTGCGCTCCGTTTTGGTGGAATCTCTTTGTGAAACTCTGTGCCAGCACAGTAGAGTCCAACAGCATCACCTTGAAGTGCTGCAATATAGGCTAAAGTGCCACCGATACGGCGCGCATAATCAAGTTTGCTCATGCCGTTGTGAGCAAACCCCATTGAACCGCTGGTATCAACAATTAAGCACATTCGCAGATTCGTATCCGCCTCGAATTCCTTGATGTAGTAGCGGTCATTGCGGGCATAAGCACGCCAATCAAGCCTCCGCGTGTCGTCGCCCGGCACGTACTTGCGATACTCTGCGAATTCCAGGCTTGAACCGCGTATCGGGCTGCGGTGTTTGCCAGAGACGCTGCCTATCATCGGCAACCGCGCATGCAGTTGTAGTGTTGAGAGACGTTCCAAGACTTTCTGATTGAGGTAATCTCGTTTGAGTTGCAGGGCCATATTTTATCCTTGTTCGGACAGTTCTTCGACGAGCCGTTCAACGATGTCTTGGCTGGTGATGTTTTCAGACTCAGCAGCGAACGATGTAATGACGCGGTGTGAAAGTACTGGATTCGCTACTGCAACGACATCTTCAAGGCGCGCCATATAACTGCCGCTGAGGGCAGCACGCGCCTTAGCCCCAAGTATTAAGTACTGAACAGCGCGCGGTCCAGCACCCCAAGCAACGAGAGGTCTGAGCCAATCTGGTGTCGCATCACCTTTTGGTCGTGTGCTACGTGCTAAATCAACAGCGAATTCGTAGATGTGTTCGGATACTGGAACCCGCCGAACAAGATTTTGAAACGCTATAACACGTTCACCCGTCAAAACGTGTTCTAAAGTTGGCAGTGACATACCAGTTGTTGTTCGCGCAATTTCGATTTCTTCAGAACGGGTTGGATAGTCCACCTCAATTCTGAACATAAATCGGTCTAATTGTGCTTCGGGTAACGGGTATGTACCTTCCTGCTCAATCGGGTTTTGTGTTGCTAACACAAAAAACGGTGGTGCTAACTGGTATGTCCTACCGATTACCGTTATTTTGTGTTCTTGCATTGCTTCAAGCATTGCCGCTTGCGTTTTTGAGGGGGCGCGATTAATTTCGTCCGCGAGGATGAGGTTGGCAAACAGTGGTCCTTTTACAAACTCAAACTCGCGTCTACCGCCTGGGATTTCTTGAAGGATGTCTGTTCCCGTGATGTCCATCGGCATAAGGTCGGGAGTAAATTGGATTCGACTGAACTCTAATGCCATAGTTTCGGCAAATTGTCTCACTAAAAGCGTTTTTGCCAAGCCGGGAACGCCCATCAATAGGGCATGTCCTTGCGAAAACAAGCAGATTGCTAAATTTTCAATGACTTGCTCCTGACCAATGATGATCTTGGCAAGTGCTATTTTTAGTTGGTCGTAAACGTCGCGTAGTTCGTCAATTGCAGCAACGTCATCGGCATCCATTTGATCAATGTGTTGGGGTGTTTGCATAATTATTCCTTTAATTTAGTTATCAGTTGTCAGTTATCGGTTCTCAGTTTTTTAATGAAGTAGTTATACTATTTCTATATGATTATATTACATTATTGTAGGTCGGGTTGAGTTTACGAAACCCATAGGTGTCAACTTAAGAAAATATTATGTATGTTTTAAGTGTTTAA
>JAPPMR010000733.1 GCA_028818995.1 Candidatus Poribacteria bacterium
AGTTGGTTTAGAGGTTGAAGGTAGCGGTACTGTTCGTATTAAGGAAATAACACCTGGAACCCCCGCTGCAAATAGTGATGCAATCCAAGTTGGTGATGTTGTGGAAAAAATTGTTGATGAGCGCAAAATTTACAGTTTGAACGATTACAAGAAATCTGTCAATGAGTTCGCAGAATTGAATGCTTACTTGACCTTCAGGACAACTGAATTAATCGGTGTAAAAATAGCAGCTGTTTCCGCCCTTGGTAATTTAGGTGATGCCCGCGCTGTAGAATCTTTAATAGAAATTCTTAAAAATAGCAATGAACTTGCGCTGCGCAAAGCAGCAGCGCGTAGTTTAGAACGACTTGTCGCCCTCAGTGAACTCAATCCACTCTTTCAGCAGTTTCAACAGGAAGATGTGAATCAACTCCCCGCAGATACACTTGATAGTCAACATAGTGAATCTGCTGAAATCCTTGGGTTGCTTCTGGTTGACCGTGTTGCTAATACAGCAACGCTTGAAGCCCCATTCGGAATCCAATTTCGTCACCGTTCAGAAGCACTATACCAGAAAGTGAACGAAGGTTCTCTTGTTGAACTTGCCGAACAATATATTCAAATTGCCACTGAACCGGAACAGGAAATTCGTCGGACATGTCTTTCCATTCTTGGTACCCTTAAGCCTATTTCCGCGATTGAACCTCTTGTCAAAGTACTTAGGGATAATAATGAAATTCCCGGCATTCGTTTTCAAGCAGGTTTAGCACTTAGTCAGATCGGCACACCTGCTGTTGATGCGCTCATCGCAGCATTCAACGAAGCTGATACCGCTGCGAAAGATATTGCTGCTTCAGCCCTCGGCACTATCGGTGGAATACAGACACGCGACTTTCTGATTAATGCCTTAGAAACTACCGATGATCCCGCGATACAATTAACTTTGGTGGACGCAATTGCTAAAATTGGAGACGAATCCGCATTAAGTGCTCTTGAACGACAACGACAACGTTTTCAAGAAGATGATTCCGCTATCCGCATCTTTCTTGATGAGGTTTTTAGCAGCTTGACAACGCATTCTCAGTAGTTACTGTCTTCGGATTTTGAATACCACGCCAAGTTTGAAATGTCAACTCACTCTGAAATACGTTGCAAGTTGCGGACACAAGATCAATGAAAATTGGATTAATTTCCGACCTGCATGCGGAAGCAACCGAAGCAAACAGAGCAATTGTTCCATTTCTCATTGATGCGATCAAAGCGGCAGAACTTGATGTTTTTGTCCTTGCAGGTGATATAACCCCGAAATTATCAGAATTCTACGAAGTCCTCGGTGAATTTGACAAAGCAGACTTGACTTGTCAGAAGTTATTTGTTCCAGGTAATCACGATATTTGGGTTAGCAAGGATGCAAACATGACAAGTGAACAGAAATGTCGTGTGATTTCAGAAATTTGCCAAGATCACGGGTTTTACCCACTCATTGATGCACCATATATCAGAAAAGAAATAGGTTTCTGTGGTACTATTGGTTGGTACGATTATACGTTTGCATCAGATAAATACGATTTTTCTACAGAACAGTATGCTGAAAAACATTTGATGGGAACGGTCTGGAGTGACAAGCGATATGCCCGATGGACAGATACAGACGAAAATGTTGCACGCCGTTTTGAGGTTGATCTTGATAAACAGGTAGCTTTCCTGAAGGACAAGGTAAAACACATTATTGTTGTCACGCATCATGTTCCGTTTCGGGAGTGTATTCACTACCGAGGTGAATTGCCCTGGGACTATTTTTGTGCGTTTTACGGAAGCGAAGGTCTTGGTAGGTTGTGTTTGCAGGAACCGCTTGTTACGCATGCCCTATTTGGACATGTGCATTATGCTGTTAATCAGCAGGTCGAAAACGTTAAGGCAATTTGTGCACCTATCGGTTATCTTCACGAACAACCGACTGAAGGCTTGCAGGCTTACGCTGAAAGAAGTTTGACCTGTTTTTCGTTAGAAACGGTTTAAAAACATAAAACAGGAAGGGAGAACAATATGGAAATTACGCTAACAAATAGTAATGAATCTGGTGCCCTTGAATTTCCGTGGGGAGCAATCAAATGGTTATGCAATGATCAAATTGACCCAAACGCTGAAATGACATTTGGTGTTGTCTACATTAACGCGGGTGAAGGTAATCCAACTCACTACCATCCGAACTGTGAGGAACTAATCTATGTGCTTTCAGGCGAATGCGACCACAAGTTAGGGGAAGAAACTATCCCGCTCAAACCTGGGATGATGTTGCGTATTCCACGTAATGTCAAACACAATGCTGTCAATACAGGTTGGCAACCGGTAACAATGATAATTTGCTATTCAGATGCCGACAGACAAACAGTTTTTTGTGATTAATAGGACTTGCAAAATCATGCATAGAGAATCACGGTGCAAAGTCAAAATCTGCGGCACGACCTCCATCCACGATGCGTGCATTGCTGCTGATGCTGGCGCGAATTACTCTGGCGTATTAGTTGACGTTGCGTCTTCAGAACGATCGCTGACCACACCCCAAGCAGTAGAAATCGCTAACTCAAGTCCTATCCCGACAGTGCTTTTACTATACAATCGCACAACGTCAGACATCCGAGAAGCAGAAAGACAAATTCAACCGTTTGCGGTGCAACTTCTTGGACAAGAGACACCGCAACAGGTTGAAAAACTCAAACGGGTCGTGAATTGTCAACTCTGGAAATCTGTCTATCTACCTGCAGGAAATCCAGAAAATGTGGACATGTCTGAGGTCGGAGCACAGATGCAAGCATACCGTGATGCTGGTGCAGATTTTCTCCTATTTGATACTGTTGATACCAGCATTGACCCACCACGATACGGTGGGACAGGAAAGACTTGTGATTGGCATGTCGCTGCTGAGTTAATAGATGAGAGTCCACTACCTGTCTTCTTCGCGGGTGGAATTCGTCCCGAGAACGTCAAAGAAGCTATTGAAACTATTAAACCTTACGGCATCGACCTCTGCTCAGGTGTAGAGGCATCGAAAGGCAAAAAAGACAAGCAAAAACTACAACGACTTATGGAACAAGTCAAACTTACAGAGGAAACGTAACCTTAAACAGTAGATCGGGTAGAACAAGCGAAACCCGACAAACATTGTAGTAAATGAAACGGATAGAATCTGATCATAATAGAACAACCCTATTGTTATCCCAAAATAGTTGAAATCAGTAGTATAATAGGGTATACTTATTTTATATTGCAATGTGAAATGCTCTTACTTTGGGCGCATCTTATTAATTTGTACAACCTAAGGAGACTTTTATGAAGTTCAAAGCACTTCAGTTAACCTTTATCTTTCTAATGATTTGTATAATTTCCGTTGCCGGTCCATCCACCGTCTTTGCAGACGCACATGAGTCTCAAGAGGAAATGGCACCAGAAGCTAAATCTGAAATGGCAGAAGAAAAGCCGGGGGTTTCAGGATGGTTCCAGATTGATGTTGATAGTTTAGGCACCTATTTCTTGGTTGGCGCCAACCATCCGATCGGAAGTGGAGGTGTCTCAATTGCTTCTAACATCTACGTAAATGACCATCTTGGCGAATTTGACCTTGGTGTCACACTCCCCGTTGTCAAGAGTGACAGTGTCTCACTCGCGCTGCAGCCTATGCTCGGTGTAGGGTTTGACTACACTGGAGCGGATGGTCCTGATGCTTTATTTCCCCAATTCTTTGCTTTTCTGAACGCACCTGATATTTTCTTTTTTCACTGGACAATCGGGACACTTTCTACTGTATTTGATGACGAGAGTACAAACGAACTTTACAACCGTAGTTTTCTCACCTATTCACTGAACGATACCATCGCTATTGGCCCGCAGGTTGAATCAGTTTTCGTTTTTGCCGATGATCTGGATAAACCTCTGAAATTAAATTTTGGAGGACGCATTAACATCGGCTATGGCAAAGCGAATACACTGGGCATATATGTCGGGTATGAAACAAAGAGAGAGGAAGGGGAAACTGGACTTACCGGTAGAATGAATTTCACGCGTTTCTGGTAGGACACATCCAGATATAGGCGCGGTAACAAACCGCGCCACCTCTACTCCAACAGATAGATATGAATCGTCCTATCTTTTGCCCGTGAAAACGCTGGTAACGTTTCTATCAAACGTCCACGTTCGCGAATCCAATTGCGAACAGTCATATCTGCATCAAACACGTTAAAGCTCGCCACGTCTTCGAAAAACCACGATCTTTTCTCATCTGAACTTTCCCATTTTTTTTCAAAAGCTGCCCTGTCTTTTACTAACTCGTTAATGTCAACTGCCTTCGATCCATGCATATAATATTGAGCCATTCGGGGTTCCGATAGGACTAATATATCGGTAGGATTCACCTCATCTCGGATGGTTTCAAATGCCTCTCTCCATTTAGGTCTACCACCATTTTCATATCGGAAATAGAGATAATTTTGAGATAACAACACTACAATGATTAGGCAAGGCAGTAGTACCTTCAACAAGTGGTGTTTGTTTGCATCTATCGCTTCCCAAATATAGATGCATGCCACTGCAGCAAGGATAAAGTAGGCGGGAGTTGTCCAAAACAGATAATAGCCTGCTACATTCTGAAACTGAGACGCAATGAGTAGAAGCACCAAAGGCACGCCTGAAAAGCAGAGTAAAAAGCGAGTAGCACGGTCACGAAGTTTTACGATAGCGGCAAAAAATGCAGTAACCGCAATTGGAATGCTAACCCCTTGGACAAGTGTGAGAACAATATAGATCGGACTCCGTCCCCACTCGTTGTGCCCCCATCCAGAAGATATGTAGCCGTGAATCTGAGGAAGCGCGAGCATTAGCATAGGTATTGCAAAAGGGAGAAAAAATAGTAGCAGATTTACCCATCGCTTTCTGCTACGTTCCTCTAAAAGACAAAGTATTGCGTAAACTGCCAGCGCAGGTACAATTGCCGCAGCGAGTAGGTGTGATAGAATAAGGCAAATAGAAGAAAAAAGCGCACAAATTGTTAATAGTGTCGAATCGTTTTCAAGGGAGCGATAGAAAAACCATGCTGTCAACACAGCAAATAGGAAGGTGAAGATATATGAACGGACGTTTTGCGACCAAAATAGATGCCAATTTGACAAAGCCACAAACATCGCTGCTAACAATCCAACTCTACTATTGTATAAAGTCTGTCCTAAACTAAAGACTATCGGGATTGATAGGATTCCTACAATACAAAAAATTAGACGGCTACTCCACTCACCTCCTTCTTGCGCTACAAATGGCAGATTTTTACCTACAAAAATAGAGAACTTCGCTGCGATATAAGGAATCGGATTAATCGGGGAATTGGAAAGAGAAAATTCTTCGGCATCCAGCACCGTGAGCACCTCATCAATCCAGAAACTCCACTGTCCAAGATTCCAAAATCGTAGGAGTGCACCGATACTGACGATACAGATAAGCAAAATATGCCTATTTTTTAGGCAGTTTTCTGATGAAAATTTCAGCATTTTTGGTAGAAACTAATCTTCTCAAACTGTTCAAATTATTGGCATTTTAACCATAATACCTATATTACTTTATGACCATAAAGGCAAGAATAAATCTAATGTTAGCCTAATGCCGATAGGGACTTAAGTATTCATATCAAGTTGTATCAAATCAAATCATATTACAATTGGCACGCATATTGCTTTAACTGAGGCAGTGCAACTCAGCACAGATTCTATCACAAGTTGATGCCAGAATCAAGATTAGTTTCGAAAACTGGCACATAAAGTATTCCAGCACGATATAAGGAGTGCTTGAATATAATATAACTAAGGAGATTTTAATGAAAGTTAAAGCGTTATGGTTACCCCAATTATTGGCAATAGTTTGCCTCCTCGCAGTTGGTAGTGTTCCGATGGTTTACGCTGATGGCCACGAAGCGGGTGAAGAAATGGAAATGGAAGAAGAGTCAAGTATTTCTGGCTGGTTTCGTACCGATACAGACAGCCTTGGGACACAAATCTGGGTTGGCGCAAGCCATCCGGTTGGAAGTATCTCAATAGATAGCGATATTTATGTCGTGGATACTTTTGGTGAATTTGATCTTGGTCTCGGTATTCCAGTTGTTGACAGTGATTCTCTATCACTCAGTCTTCTCCCCATGGTTGGTATTGGATTTGACTACGGTACACCAAATGGTCCAACGACATTGATTGCACCGCAGCTATTCACATATCTTACCGCTGGTTCCATCTATTTTGAATCATGGATTCAAATGTTCCTTAATTCGCCTTTTGATGAAGAAGGGGCAGATTCGTTCTACACACGCGATTTTGTTCTCTATTCTATCAATGATACCGTTGCTATCGGTCCACAAGTTGAAGCGACAATTGATTTAGGGGACGATGGTGGACTTGGAAGTCTGATTGTTGGAGGACGCATCAATCTCGGCTATGGCGAAAATAACACGCTCGGTCTCTTTGTCGGTGTTGAAACCCAACTTGATGAAGATTCAGAAGATACCGGACTTACCGGTAGAATGACGTTTGTCCGCAGTTGGTAAGGAATATATTTGTGAGGACAACATTGTATTGTTCTTAATCGGTTGAATCATCGCGAATCCGAGACAACAATTCTTGAGTGATTCGCGATGGATCCGATGTATCACATACGGATGCAAACTCTCAGTTCCTCGGAGTTCTAAGTAGAAGCAGTTTTATTGAATATAGGAGATCTTTTCAATGAAAAAAAAGATTATCATAACAGTTTTTGCACTCACCTTCTTGTTGAGTCTCAACGCTTTTGCCCTAAATGGTTTGACAGATAGCGATGGAACTCTTGAAAAGGTTGATGATGCAAAATATATGGCAGATACACTGTGGGTATTGGTTGCTGCGTTTCTCGTATTCTTTATGCAGGCTGGCTTTGCTATGGTGGAGTCTGGATTCACGCGTGCTAAGAACGCTGTCAACATTCTCATGAAGAACCTGATGGATTTTTCAATGGGTTCAATCGCTTATTGGGCAATAGGCTTTGCAATTATGTTTGGTGCTGGTAATGCATTCATGGGAACAAGTGGATGGTTTGTTCCTTCTGAGACACTCGAAGCAGGTGCAGCAACTAGTACCAGTATTTTTAGTGCGTTAGAATGGAGTTCTGTCCCGACTTATGCGGCGTGGCTTTTCCAACTCGTATTCGCCGCAACAGCTGCGACAATCGTTTCTGGTGCTATGGCAGAACGAACACAGTTCAAAAGTTATCTGATATATAGTGTTTTTATCACAGGTATCATCTATCCGATCGTTGGGCACTGGATTTGGGGCGGCGGCTGGTTAGACGGTGGTTTGGTAGAATGGTTAGATGTAGACGACTTTGCGGGTTCAACAGTGGTTCATTCAACAGGTGGTTGGCTTGCATTAACAGGTGCCATTGTCTTAGGTCCGCGTCTTGGTAAGTATGATAGTGAAGGTAAACCGAGACCGATTGCTGGACACAATTTACCCCTTGCTGCTCTTGGTGTATTTATTTTATGGTTGGGTTGGTTCGGATTTAACCCTGGTAGTGAGATGGGTGCAAGTTCCGCAACTATTGCAGGAATTGCTGTTACTACGAACCTTGCAGCATCTGCGGGTGCAATTACCGCTATGATTACCGCCTGGATTTTTCTTGGAAAACCTGATGCGGGTATGTCACTTAACGGTGCACTTGCTGGGTTAGTAACTATTACAGCTGGTTGTGCTTCCGTTAGTCCGACATCCGCTGCGATTATGGGAGCACTCGGTGGTATCGTTGTTGTTCTCAGCGTGCTATTGCTTGAACGTTTCCGTGTTGATGATCCGGTTGGTGCTATTTCTGTTCACGGGACATGTGGCGCGTTAGGTACTCTTCTTGTTGGATTTTTCCATACGGAGAGCGGCGTTTTCGCTGGTGGCGGATTTCAACTTCTATGGG
>JAPPMR010000037.1 GCA_028818995.1 Candidatus Poribacteria bacterium
GTCTTATCTCTTGTGGATTGGATGTCCTCTTTTGATGAACCGATTGGCGTTATGGGTTACGGTGAAGGTGGACTGATTGCATTTCATAGTGCTGCCGTAGATGAACGAATTCAGGCAGCGGTTGTCAGCGGCTATTTTCAATCGCGTGAAGAAGTTTGGCGTGAACCGATTTACCGTAACGTATGGGGACTCATCCATGAATTTGGTGACGCTGAGATTGCGAGTCTCATTGCCCCCCGCCCGGTAATCGTTGAAGCGAGTCGTGGACCAGAGGTTATCGGACCACCGCCCAGACGCGATGGTCGAGGTGGTGCGGCACCTGGGCAACTTGTCTCGCCACCAATTAAATCCGTAGAAACAGAGTTTAATCGTGCAAGGACTGTTTATCAAGAACTGGGTTGCGAAGATAATATTCACCTAATTTGTCCTGAAGACAGATTACCCGGTTCCACAGAGACATTAACTACATTTCTCACGAGTCTTGGCGTTGAAGATGCACATGTTGACAAAAACCAACCTCTAACGGCAGACACTACAGAGCCATTTGACTACGATGCACGACAACAACGCCAGTTTATACAACTCGTCAATCTGACACAACGTTTTTTACGGGAAGCAGCCACGCGACGGCAAGAGTTCTTTTGGCATAAGACTGATACATCTACACTGACAAAATGGGAAGAGACATGCACAGATGCAAAAACCTATTTCTGGGATGAGGTAATTGGACGGTGCCCTCCGCCCGACGTGCCAGCGAATCCGAGAACGCGACTGATTTATGACGAACCCAATTGGAAAGGCTACGAAGTTGTGCTTGATGTTTGGAAAGATGTTTTTGCTTACGGCATCTTGCTACTTCCGAACGACCTTGATCCAGAAGAGCAACGTCCCGTTGTCGTTTGTCAGCACGGATTAGAGGGTAGACCGCAGGATACTGCTGACCCGAAAATACAATCAGTCTATCATTCATACGCAGCGCAGTTGGCAGATAGAGGTTTTATAACCTACGCACCACAGAACCCTTACATTGGTCAGGATGCTTTCCGTGTCATTCAACGGAAAGCAAATCCAATCAAATGGTCGCTCTTTTCGTTGATTATCCGACAACATGAACGGACGCTTGACTGGTTAGCAGAACTTCCATACGTTGATGAAAACCGAATCGGTTTCTACGGACTCTCCTACGGTGGAAAAACAGCGATGCGCGTGCCAGCAGTGCTTGAAAAATATGCCTGCTCTATCTGCTCTGCTGATTTCAATGAATGGATTGTCAAAAATGCAACGTTTGATTCGCGGTACAGTTATATGTTCACAGGTGAATATGAGATGCCAGAGTTCGATTTAGGAAATACGTTTAACTACTCGGAAATGGCAGGGTTAATCGCACCACGACCGTTTATGGTGGAACGCGGTCATGATGATGGTGTGGCGCCCGATGAGTGGGTAGCACATGAATTCGCTACGGTGCGACGTCTTTATGTCCGCCTCGGTATAGCGGATAAAACTGAGATTGAATTCTTTGATGGTGGACATCAGATCAATTCCGATAAAACATTCCAATTCCTGCACCGACACCTAAATTGGCCGCAGCCATAAAAGGATACAGATGATCTATTCAATTTTCGTCACAGCGGGACTGGAAAATATCGCCCGACAAGAGATAATTGCGCGCTTTGGGGATACTGAACAATTCAAAATCCTGATGCGGAAACCGCAACGAATTGTCTTTCAATACACAGGTAACCCAAAGGATTTATTATCGCTGCGGACAGCGGAACATCTGTTTGTAATAATAAAACATATTCCGAAGATGACGCGTTCGCGTAGTTCTTTGACTGCTATAAGGCAGGCATTGACTCGGTTTAACTTTGGGGAAACACTGGCTTGTTGTCGGCAAGTCGGTATCCGTATGCGGAGACGGATTCCGTTTCGTGTTATTAGTCGGATGTCTGGATTCCGTAATTTTCAAAAACGTGATTTACATCAAGTTGTTGAAAGGGTATTAGTTGATCGTGGTTGGCAATTGACTCAGTCAAGTTCAGGGTTGGATGTTTGGGCAGAAGTGCATGGTCAGGATGCCTATATTAGTATCCGACTTTCAAAACCTGAGATGGCACAACGTTCATATAAGCAGACACACGTACCGCAATCAATTAAACCGACTTTGGCGTATAGTATGGTGTGGCTTTCACAACCACATCCGAACGATCTCTTTTTAGATCCGATGTGTGGGGCGGGAACTATTCTATTGGAACGTGCTTTTGCAGGACGTTATCGTTACCTTATCGGTGGTGACCACTCTAAAGATGCATTAAACGCTACGCAGAGAAATTTTGGTAGGCAACATCAACCGCGTCAGTTTTTTCATTGGGACACACAATCCCTGCCAATACAACCGAATTCTGTTGACAAAATTGTCTGTAATCTACCAATAGTTGAAAGAAACGAAAATACTTCTCAACTCGCTAACTTGTATAGAAAATGTCTCCATGAATATGAAACTGTGCTTAAGCCGAATGGAAAAATGGTGTTGCTTACTTTACAACCGGCACTTTTAGACAAGATACTCAAACAACAAAAATCGCTCAGAACAAGGCAACGGGTTAGTGTGGATGTAGGTGGGAAACGTGGAAAGATTTTTGTGATTTATCATTGCTAATGGCGAGGCACAGAGACCTCGCCTTACAACGAATTTAGGGATCGAAGCACAAAGACCTCGCCAACAAGTTTCGGTTAACTCTATATCTCTGGCACTTTCACTGCAACCTCTTTGCCTGCTGCATGTGAGCGGAAGATACCATCCATAATCACATTCGTGAGGAGGACACCCTCAGGCGATATTGGCGAAGGCGCGTCTGCTTTGACGGCTTCACGGAATGCGATCATCTGTTTCGCCCAGTTATCAGACGATGGGAATCCAGAGAAATTGATAGTCGTCATGCCTTCCGGTGGGTCAGGTTCCGCAGTTAATCCCTCCGATTCGACTAACTTCTTGAGATCACCATCATACGCATCTGCGAAAATAACCGGTCCGTCCAATGAAATCCCTGCTTTTGTGCCAAGATGGAAATTGCCACCGAGTGAGTTCGCATGCACTGCCCAAGAGATCTTAAACACCATAACACCACCGTTTTCAAATCGGATCCATGCCACGCTGAACTCTTCAACATCCATTTTTCCTTGGAACCTCGGATCCTGCATCGATATGTAGTCCTCGGTAATGGCTGAGACCCGCACAGGTTTCGGATACGCCATTGCAAACAGCGACCTATGCATATTGTAGACACCGATATCAACGGTTGCTCCCGCGCCCGCAGTCTTTTTGTAAATGAAAGTATGTCCGGGATTCCCGCGTCGCCTACACCCTGCCGATTCAGAGTAATAAATATCGCCGAGTAATCCTTCGTCATATACCTTCCTCGCAAATTGGAGCCTCGGATCAAACGTGGGATTGAGACCGATTTGCAAGATTTTACCTGATTCCTTAGCTGCCCGCACCATCGCTGTCGCATCTGGTAGCGTTGCTGCCATCGGTTTTTCACAGAGGACGTGTTTACCTGCATTCAATGCCGCAACCGTCGGACGCCGATGTCCTTGATTGTAAGTACAGACACTCACAGCATCAAGATCATCCATCTCAAGCATCTTATTATAACTTGAAAAAGCGTTCTTTTTTGGGACGCCCCACTCTTCAGCGGCTTGGTTTGCCTTACTTTTGATAATGTCACACACAGCGACAATTTCAAAACCGCCTACTTTCTCATAGGTCCCTCGGTGTGCACGTGAAATGCCACCTGTACCAATAATACCTACTCGTACTGCCATATTGTTATCTCCTTATGAGAATGCAATTGTGTTGATGCATTAGTTTAGACGATATTCAGTTGAAAATGCAAGGAAAAAATTGGGTGAATCAGAGGCATTCAATTTTCGTCTAATTATCCGTTTTTGTCAAAAGTTATGACCGAAAAATCGTTCCCTCAGATGCACAAATTGATTGTATTTTTCTTTTCATTCATTGGAATCATCACCTCAAAAGGTTACCATTTGGTAACTTTTTTGTTACCATGGTAACTTTTTGAAATTCGCTATAAACTCAGTATCTGTATGGGTTTATAGACATTTTATTTAAATTTTATTTTTTTTTATCTGCGTTGAGGAACACGGGTTTCCTTTTGCTGACGATATTTTATTTTCATAAGTTTTGGGTCTCCGTCTTTGCGTTAGAGAGTTGCTTTCGATTCTCGGTGTGTTTGGGGATCGGTTTTCTCTTTTCATACTGATATTATACCAAGTTCTGTGTGGTGATCAGAGGTTTTTATGGCGTTAGGAACAATAGATATCCAATATATTTACAATAAGTTTGCAGGAAAAGTTGGGGTTGATACGTTTTTTGCATCTTGGATGCGCGTGCATTTGTTGTCGACCTGGTGGTTGACGCGATTTTTTGGAGGCTTGGTAAAGAAAGAAATTGTTGGAGAATTGAATGGCTCTGTTGAGTGAATAATGGTGTTACAGATCGTCAATAATATCACTAAATTTCAGGAACCTTCACCGCCACTTCTTTCTTACTTTCATGTGAGCGGAAAATGCCATTCATAATCACATTCGTGAGGAGGACACCTTCGGGTGGAAGCGGTGACACAGCATCAGTTTTGACTGCTTCACGGAACGCTGTCATCTGTGCTTCCCAAACGTCAACCTCCGGAAATCCATTGAAGTTAATAGTCGTCATTCCCTCTGGCGGATCGACTTTAGCAGTTAGTCCCTCGGATTTCACGAGTTTCTGCAGTTCCTTGCTATAGGAATCTGCATAAACGATCGGTCCGTCTAAAGATATTCCAGCATTCTTACCGAGGCAGAAGACACCACCGAGGGAATCTTGGTGAACTGCCCACGAAATCTTAAATACCATCACGCCGCCATTCTCAAACCGCACCCATGCAGCGCCAAACTCTTCCACGTCCATTTTATCTTTGAACCGAGGATGTTGCATTGAGATGTAGTCTTCGGTAATGGCAGAAACACGCACAGGTTTCGGATATCCCATCGCATAAAGCGAATTGTGCAAGTTGTAGACACCGATGTCAACGATTGCGCCAGCACCCGCCGTCTTTTTGTAGATAAACGTCCGTCCCGGATTCCCGCGCCGACGACATCTTGCAGATTCGGAATAGTAAATATCACCGAGGATACCTTCATCAATGACTTTTTTGGCAAATTGAAGTTGTGGCGTAAACGCGCTTTTTAGCCCAATCTGCAGTATTTTGCCTGACGCCTTCGCTGCTCGCACCATTGCGGTTGCATCCGCAAGTGTTGCCGCCATCGGTTTTTCACAGAAGACATGTTTACCCGCGTTCAACGCAGCGACGGTGGGTCGCCGATGTGCTTGGTTATATGTGCAGACACTCACTGTGTCAATCTCATCCATTTCCAGCATCTTGTTGTAACTTGTGAATACATTCTTTTTAGGCACACCCCAGTTTTCCGCAGCTTGTCGCGCTTTTTCACCGATAATGTCGCACACCGCAACGATCTCAAATCCACCTACTTTCGTGTACGCTCTGTGGTGTGCACGCGAAATTCCACCTGTGCCAATAATGCCTACGCGGATTGCCATACCGTTATCTCCTTATGAGAAATGTAATTGATTTGATGTGTTAGTTTAGAGGATATTCTGTTGGAATGCAAGAAGAAAATGTGGTATAATAAAGAGGTGTATCCTATCCGACTGATGAGAAGGAGGGCATCATGAGTGTTAATACAGATAAAAAACGGCTGATTAAACCACATAAACAGAAAAATTGTCAAATTAAAAAAAATGTTGATAAGGATAAGATAGCCGCAGGATATGCTATTTTGGCTGAGATGATTGGAATTGCCGATTTTGATCCGCCTGATGCTTCTGTCAATCACGATGACGTTATCTACGAGTTACAGTCTAAAAAATGATTTTTGTTGATACTGGTGCTTGGCTCGCTCTTTTAAATCAGAGGGATCAACATCATCATGATGCTGTGGCCGTGTTCAATGATTTGCGTCAACAGCGAAGTCGACTCCTAACCACAGATTATGTAATTGATGAAACCGTTACTCGCGTTAGATACGACACAAACCACGCGCTTTCGGTCCTATTCTTGAACCGTATTGAACTTTTAGAAGAGACAGGTGTTCTAACCATTGCAGGAATTGATAAAAATGTATTTGAAGCAGCTAAAGTTCTTTTCCGTCAGTATGACTCGGTACGATTATCCTTTACGGATTGCACCAGTTTTGTAATTTGCCGAGTTAATAACATTTCAGAGGCATTTGCGTTTGACCGTCATTTCCCAATAATGGGAATTGATTTGCGACAATAGTCTATCTTGATCATATTTGCAAAACAGTCGGTATAATATTCACAATCGGATATAATTATTGACTCAACATTTTCTTACGATGCCATGCTAAAGCTTCTTGAGCTGGATATAGTTCTTCCAGTTTAGGTAAAAGAATTCCCTTGCCATTGAGAGTAGTTAATTTCCATTCTGTAGGACCTTTTTCTGTCATTAGGTCTGAGACAGTGATAATATAAGATTCGTCCACAGAAAACAAGTATCTGTCAAACGCCCAATGGTGTAGTTTGCATAGAGAAATTCCATTTCGAACATCGTCATTGTTTGATCTATTGAACGGAATTATGTGTGCAGCTTCAGTAACACTTTCACCATTCAATGTTAAAATCTGCAACTTGCAGACAGCACAAGTATAGTCGTAAATCCTCATGATTGTGCGGCGAAAACCATGTTCTCGAATCTTTTTTTCACTTTCAATTGGTTCATCAAGTTCTGTTGAGAAATCGTGTTGAACATAATCCAATAGTTCCTTGCTAAAACCACTGATCTGTTGTTCTTCTGAAATAACACTTTGGATTTCATTCGTCAAACCGAGGAAATACTTGTCAATGAGTGTTTTCCGTAATATCTCTCTTTCCTAAGGTTGAATTAGTAGAGTAATGAGTTGTTCATCAAGACTTGCATGTGATATCATCTTTCGTAGTTGAGGAAAAGTCTTTATTTGAGAAACGACTTCTAATGCTTTTTCATAACCAGGATTTGGGTGATGATGCCAAAAACTGCGGCTCTTTAGGTGGAAGAATGGTAAAGCAGGATTTGGTTTCCTATTTGTGACGCAATTCCAATACTTTAGAAATTTCTCAACCAAATGGGGCGACGGAGGGATTTTGTTAATTTCAATTTGTTCTTGCTCAATCATTTCAATAATTGTTAACAAGAGTACTGGTTGGTGTGGAGCATCGCCATGCGCCCTGTCTATTCGTAAATTCCTGAACTCATTGATGTATTTTCTGAGGATCTCTTCATCCATAATTCTTAAATTTTCAAATATTACAGAAGTAGATTACCACAAGATACAACCTACTTCCGCAGCAACATCTTCCGAGTAGCAGAAAAATCCCCTGCAGAAAAGGTATAAAAATACAAACCACTTGCAACCGACTCACCGCCATCGTTCCGACCATCCCAATACGCAGCGCTGCTCCTACCAAAATATGTCCCTGCAGATTGATGTCCCAAATCTAATGTGCGGATAAGATTTCCACGCACATCATATATCGTTATCCTAACATCAGCAGCAATTGCTAACTGATACGGAATCCACGTCTCCGGATTGAACGGATTAGGGTAGTTTTCCAAGAGACGCGTTTCTGTTGGCATCATAGCAGCGAGGAGTTTTTCCAGAACAGCAATCCCTTTTTCAACGGTTGCATCTCTATTGGGTATCCGTTTTGCCATATCAATCCACTGTTGCAAAGTCTTTGCATTGAGCGAGGCGATCTGATGCGAGTGTGCTGGTGCTGCATTCGCATCAGCATTAATTTCATTTACAACCAATAGC
>JAPPMR010000023.1:0-6607 GCA_028818995.1 Candidatus Poribacteria bacterium
GGTCCCCGGTACCCCAGGGGGTTTTGTCAGTGATATTATGTGCATAATAAGAGAATTGTGAAAAGAGTGTGAAATCCGCGAAGGTGTTCTTCGCATGTGCGGAGACAGCATAGTGGTTACCACCATCATCGCTCCCAACATTCGTCCCCTTCAGCAATCCGTATTGTAGCGATACACCGACATCTGCGATGTTCTCAAGAGAATAGATTGCACGAACGTTAAATTGGTGCTGTTCATCAAACCCGTTTTCACCAGCACCCCATTCAACATTTCCCTTCGCATCCGCTTTCTCTTCCCATTTGACGACATCATAACTATAGCGAGAACTCGCCAGGCTGCTATACTTTATCAACTGAGGATCACTCATAAGGTAATAGCCCACATCAAGCGTCAGCTTATCAAAGGTATCATTCCATGTGACCCCTAAGTCCATGTCGTCGGCGAGTCCGACATAAAAATGCTGGTCAAAAAACCAGCTCGTAGAAACTCCGTAGGCGGTCGGTCCGAACGGTACCCGCACAATACCCGCTTTAACCGTGCTGGAATCACTCAGCTTATACCCCAACCATGCAGTGTGTATCATGCTATAGCCATCATACCACCGGTATTCAAGCCGACCGATGATGTTGTTATAGTCAAGGTCGGCATTGAGACGGAAAATCTCAAGGTCAACATCACCGATTTTTTCGCCTCGGGGATGTGGATTATCCTCATCGCCATAAGCACCATAGGCATAATTTACGCGCATCGCCCCGCCGACCTTAATCGGGCTTTTTTGGGGGACTGCAGCTTCAACAGCCTCAGTCGCTTCTTCAGTTGTATCAGCAGTAGCAAATAAAGAAATAAATAGCAGAAGTGCAATACTGAACCCAAAGGTGTATTGATATTTCCAATTTTTCATAATAAAAAAATTCTGTGCCTTCCATATTTAGGCACAAAACTTCCCTCCTTGGTTTGGTAATACTGTCTAATCGTGATAAAGAATAATCTAAGTTGCTGCCTTGGAAAAACAATAAACATTATAACGATTTAAGCAGCAAAGATGTTGGGTTTCACTGTATTTCGTGGAGGGTGGGTTTCGCGTTCCAAAACACCTTTTTTCAGAAGTGGTAATTTGCTTGTCTCCGTTCAACCCAACCTACGAGAAACTTGGCAAAACAGTGCGAATTCAACCGATAAAAGCGTATGAGGGTTACCTCCTATTATATTACAATTTCGTAATTATAGGTCTATTATAGCATTATTGAAAAAATAAACAAACAAAATGAGAGCCAAACGTCTTAAACGTGGCAAGCGTGCGTTAAAAAATAAAAACTCGCCCACAACCAAGTTATCATTTCCTCATTCCCAAAACCCCTACCTTCAGGTTGGGGATGTAGGGAATGCATAAAAGGTTGGACAATTAAATCACGGATGACCTTCGAGATGTCGATCTATTCGTTTGTTGATATTTTCTACGCTTGTTTCCAATCTTTTGATGTCGTCCTTTGTTGCTAATCTAAACGATCTAAGAAGCCCTACAATTGCTATAACTGCAACAATGCCTGAAAATACAACTGTTAAAATTGTTCCCCAAAGAGGCATGATAAACTCCTATTTTAGACGATTTAAACTAATTTTAGCCATTTTTAAATATCGCAACTAAAATAGCAACAACTGCAACTATCATTGAAAATATAGAAAACGAGATTGTTCGCATCTCAGATTTGCCTTCAAGTTTTCCTTTGATCCAAGATACATCTTGCTCTACTTTTGAAAGCCTATCTTCGATTTTGCCAAAACGATCTTCTATTTTCTCAAAATGCTTGTTTATTTTCTCAAAGCCTTCTTTCATTAGTGTATGAAGATCAAAAAGTTCCATGATAAACCCCCATTTAAACGATTTAAACTAATTTTAGCACATTTTTAAAAATTAATACAATTAAAATATCAGCAAACCAAAAAATAAAATCAGCGACTATTTTTTTAGGTAGCCACTGATTTTTAATTTGCATTTCGCTTTTTAATATTGTATAATACCTTTTGAGAAATAGGGAGGCACGGAGTGCCTATCCATACCTCCCAATTGTGATTTCTCACAACACGGCTTTTAAAGCCATATTTGTATTTAATCAGTAGGGGGCTTTTCGCCTCCTACACATTCAATTTTTAAGTATACATCATTTCAGAAAAAATGTCAAATCTATTTTTTCTGAAAGTTAGACACTTATCTGAAATGTGCATGCTTGATGTGAGGTTGAAAATGAAAAGATGTTTGTTTTTGCTCACGACATGGCTTTTTCTAAACGTTTCGTTAATTGGTTATGCACAATCCCCACAACATCCAATTAAAATAGGTTATTTAATTCCTTCAGATGTTTCTAAGCCAACACAAAAAGACACAGGTTTTCTTTTGGAAGCAATCAGAAACGTTCAAACTTTTTATCTGTCTGAGATGAAAAGACACGGATTCAAAGAAAAAACATTTAAACTTGACCCAGAAATAAAAATAGTCGAAGGAAAACTAAAAATGACTGACTACAATACTTTTCGCCGAATTCAATCTGAATTTGAAAATATAGAATTCGGATTAAATAATGAGATTTACATTGTTTTTATAAAAGGCGCAAGCACCATAAATAATGGAAATGCTTTTACGCAACTGTTATGCTCAAATATTCCATCGCAGTTCAGGTTTTGTAATAGTATGATAGGCATACCAGCACAACAACCCCTTATTCTAGAAGTTTTGATTGCTCATGAAATAGGACATTCTTTGGGATTGAATCATGCTAAAAACAGGCTTATCGACAACCTAGTAGATATAATGTATTTCCCATTAATAGTAGTAAAGGACATAAAAGAAGAATTGCGAAATTACGCTATTAGTTATGAAAATGCTGATTTTTTAGATGAAAACAATAAACTTTCATCTATTGAAAGCCAAGAAAACCCAAAGGCATTAAAGATAAACGCCGATGTTAATTTTGATGGAAAAACTGATTTAGAAGATGTAAAGACTATTAGACAGGCAATGAACGGAAATGAAACTGGCTACAACACAGATGTTAACGGAGATGATATAACTGATGAAAATGATCTTGCATTAGTTAAGACTGCAGCAATTGCTGCGATAATTGCTGCCTCGCCTTCAAAACAAAAAATCAAGATCACAACTTGGGGATCGCTTAAGATCAAAAAATAATTGCGCAGCCTTGAGCGAAATTTCTCAATTATGGTGTCTTAACAAGGAAAAAGGACTGCATAAACAGTCCAATTTCCTTGTTAAGATGCAGTGGCGAAATGGGAACGCGCTTTCCTGACAAGAAAGTATGAACGAGTTCGATTCTCGTCTGCATCTCTATTCGATTGTCAATCAATTTAAATGTATTAGATGCAGGCACAGAATCCCACAAAATAAAGGAGGTGAAAACTTTGACTAATGAAAATCCTATCCCGTATCATGGCGGGAGCGGACACGAAGAAGACGCTTACGTGCTTTATGATTTTCTGACACTTGTAAAGCGGATTGAAAACCAATTTAGCATTTCTTTTGAAGACAAAGATAACGCTGAATTGTTTATGCAACTGTGCAAACCTGTTGCGGCGTATATTCGCAGTGATGGGAGCGAATAATCATAGAAAAATTTGACCAATTTTTTCTATTGTGATATAATAGTTTTGAGCAAAATGAACAGGGTCAAAATAAAAAGGAAACCTTGAGGGGTTTTACCCATTTCCTCCCCTCTAAACCTGTTCATTTTGCTCGTGCGCATCGTATATGATTTAAAAAGTCATACGCTTGACGCGCACATTAACATAATATAAGTAAACTACAGATAATCCCATATAAAATCGTTTCGCTACTTATATGTTAAGTTATCAAAAATATGTTTGGAATTTAAAAAGTAATATTGTATAATGATTAATAACACAAAATCAAAAGGTAAATTGAAAAATGTTTGAGTCTGTTCGTTCAGAGCCGCGTTATAAATCGGCGTTTAACTATGTTTGGGCTTGTGATTACCACGTGATTTTCTGCACTAAATATCGTAAGCAGGTTCTCACGTCCGCAATACAAAACCGACTAAAAGAATTAATAATCTCAAAACAAACGGACTACAATTACACATTAACTGCATTGGAGATAATGCCTGAACACGTGCATATTCTGATGTCGGTTGAACCTAAATATGCTGTTACTAAAATTGTAGGAAAAATTAAAGGCTACACATCTTACCAATTGAGACAGGAATTTTTTGGACTAAAACGTATCCGTGCATTGTGGACTAATTCAAAATTTGTTGCATCGACTGGAGGCGTTACTTTAGAGGCTTTGAAAGAATACGTTGAAGGTCAAAAATATAAAGAATACTCACAACAACTTGAAGGGCAATTACTATTTTTTGAATAATTGACTTGACAACCACAATTTATATATGCTATAATCAAAATTGGTGGAAAAGAAGACGTTTTTAAAAAAATATATAGGCAGGCTCATACCTTGTGAAAGCAAGACTTATCTAAAAATAGGCGAGCATTACCCGTTTTACTGCCCAATAACACATTGTGTTATATCAATAATTTGAATTTCAATCAGTTTTCTATCGGCTTTAGGGGTCGTTGCAAAACGAAAAAGGAGTTTTGTTAACAACGGTAAAAGCCTAAAATTGATTCTCATGGCTTGTCTCCTTTTTGGCTATCAACTTGTGGATGATAGCCAAGAATTGATTTTCAAATATGATACCACAAGCCGAAGGAATTGTCAAATTTTTCTTTCGGCTTGTTTAACTAACAAAATGAAACCCCAATCCTTTAGGTTGGGGAGAACGTCATGAGCGAGTTAGAAACACATTTATTGCATCTGTCCCATACTTTGCATCATCGCAAAGGTCTGGATAAGCTGCTTGAAATCGCCGAGAGTGAGTAGCAGCTTCGTACCAATTCCGCCATCCTGCACCTTGGCAGAAAAACCGATGCTGTAGTTCTCCGGTAGATTCATAAACATTCCGGACAACATCTGCATTCCTGCAGCAGTATTCGGATCTGACATCTCCGCGATAATTGGTAAGAGGTCTTTAACCATGGTCATTGGTGAAATTGCTAAAAATAGATTATTTTCCAATCCCAAGGTCGCGACGAGTTTTTCATAACTTGGCTCTCCAGAGAAACGAGGTCCGGTATCAACCCCTGCGTTGTTATCCAGACTCATCGTTATTAACTCCTTGCTTCCGATAGCCATCAGTAATTGATCATTGGCAAAGGCATAGTACCAGTGCCATTCGTCGGGCATCAATCCAGCAGCTTCGGGTGGCATCTCTCCAAGGGCAGCACCGAAATTAGGGAAGATGTAACTTTTGATCTCAACGCCGTTGTGCATCGTGGATTCTCCTTGATGCGCTCCTTCGTACATGCCGAGACTGGGAACATCTCCTATCATCTTTTGAGCGAATTCCATTGAGGTTTGGAGTTGTTTAAGTAATTCCTCTTCCATGTAGGTCTTCGCCTTCTGTTCATCTTTGAGTCCATAGACGATTAAATAGTCAGGGAGGAAACTACCTCTAAAATTAGCGGAAAAACTCCATTCCTCAGCGAGAGCCTCATAAAAGTCCTCTGACTGTTTAATAAGCGACTCAAGTATCTTAGCCTGTTCTGGGTCAGAGTCTTGTGAAAACACCTTTAGCCAGAACATACTCATCTGAACCATCAATTCGGGTTTACCTTGAAAAGCACCGTTCATAAACGCCCGATTTGGGAGCTCGCCGAGGCGTGTTAATTCATTAGGGGTCATCTCTTTTAACATGTTCTGAATTTTACTGTCGCTTTTGAATTTCAGGAAAGGTGCGAGTTGTACATCGGTGCCCTCCACTACGAGCGTCGCGCTTAGAGATTCCACCTGCATAAGCGTGTTTATCATTGAGGTAAATATACCTTCAAAGAAAGGTGCTGCCGCCATAGCGGCGGGATCACTTTCAAGACCGTCCCTTATTAATTCCGATTGCTCTTCAATCGAAGTATTCAGAGCAGGTGCAATTGACTCAAAACCAAAGTGCACCGCGAGTTGTGCTTTCCCGTCTGAAACGCCATGGAGAAACGGACTGTAAGCTGGATGGGTTATGATAGACGGTTTTGTCCCTTTGTAGGTATCAATGACACTTTCACAGACCTCAGGCGACCGAGTGAAAACGAGAATGTCATCTATAATAGCAAAGCTTCCGCCGCCGCCAGCCGCGTTCCAATAGCTGACACCGTTGTATTCCGTGGCGGCACTCCCTTCGCTTTCCGCCTCAATTACCTGTTTCATGGCTGCAGAATCTGTTAGATGTACGGTTGCGGACAGGTCAGACGGGTTCGAGGATGTCATGAACATTGCAAAATCTTGATTCAGGTCCAGCCCAATTTCCTGTAACTCAGCAAGGCTCTCAAAGCCAGCCCCGAATCTATCTGCCAAGATTTTGGCAATTATTTCTGGATTTTCAGCGGTCGGCATCAAGTCCATTGCTAACATATTAACCCGATCGTCCAGTTCAGCTAAACTCGGACAATAAATAATTCCAAATGTTTGTTGGGGTATCAGATGCAAAACACTGCTGCTCGGAATTTCTATCGTTGGCATCACCTCTTCAGG
>JAPPMR010000023.1:6707-7887 GCA_028818995.1 Candidatus Poribacteria bacterium
GCAAGCAGTTCGCTGTCCTGCGTAAGGATTGGAAATCCAACATTAATATGGAAGAGGTACATGTGTGGTGAATCGTGGTATCCCAAGTTCTCGACAATATCCTCAACATGCAACGTACGCGAACCTAACTCAGTCCAAATCCTACGCGTGCGAGAGAGGTTTTCGCCCAGAGCAGCGGTCTCTTTAACCCTGCCTTGCGCCCATAACATGTAACGTTGCCCTTCCCACCGGCTATCGACCCAAACGTTTTTTGCCGGAGTATATGAGACTCTGCCGTGAAGCCCTAATGCCTCATCCTCATCTTCATTCGGCACGCCGACTTGCCGCATTCCACAGGTCGTCAGCAAGCCACCGTAAAAACCCCGTAGCCAGCCGAGTCCTTCGGGTTCATAATGGGCGGGATTGACATCACCCGTACTTGAACGCCAACAGAGGGGAACACCCTGATACTCCGCATAAGAGATATCTAACCCTCGACTCGGCAGTACAGTGAAGTTAAGACCGCTACCTGTTCGGAAGTCGATTGCGTCAACACCCTTTTCGTTGCCATCTGTCAGCTGGTACGTTTTGGCATGGGCAATTTGTGACACATCTCCAACGTGACGAAGCAATTGCATTCTGTCATACGTTGTTCCATATAGGTTCATTAAATAAGGTTCTCCTTTTTGGGTGCAGCTTGAGAGTTTCGATCTAAGGGCGTTGCTTTCAAGCCCATGTTAAGAAGAGGGATCAAAGTCTTGTATAAACCGAAGAAATTATAGCACAGTTAAGAAAAAAAAGCAAACCTTTCTTCTGGTTCTGAAATGCATAGAAGCGATCGCGCAATCTCTATCAGACACAACTTTCAATTGTCTAAGTTTCAGTTTTGTGGTATTCTTAATATTCCTGAAAACGACTTGTAAGTTCATAGCTAAAAAAGGAAACTTTCCGTGATTGAAACTATAAGAAACAAACTTGAACAGATTGTTGAACAGGCTTGTGCTGCTGACACCAACATTTTCGGTTATGACATTTGGACCCATCACCAGATTAAACGAGCAGGAAGCCTCGCCTTTTAAGGCGCGGAGGAATGCTTGCCCTCGTGTGTTAGACCGTAGCGTTTTTGATAAAAAACACTTGACTTTTTTGCGAAAATATGGTTTAATATACATATCACGTTGGAAACCAGCATGACAAGCGT
>JAPPMR010000464.1 GCA_028818995.1 Candidatus Poribacteria bacterium
CGATTATGGTGCGTCTCTTGGCCGAAGCTGGGCAAGGTGAATTGGGTGATAAGATCGCAAAAACGTATCCCCTCGATCCACCGTCGGCCGAGCACCAGATGCGCGAGCGGTTGAAGAATGGAGAGGCTGAATTGAGAAAACTTCCGAAGGGACTCAGTTTGATTACTGGGTTGCTCAATCATCTGAACATCGAGCGGTTTGAGGATGTTGCGGATGAGGATTTGCCAGATGTGGTTGGCTGGTTTGAGGATGTTTATCGATCTGCCAAACAGTAAGGTTTTAAGGGGATCGGGCCGATCCTGGTCCCCTTTTTCTAATTTGCGAATGAGGATATCACGTTGACAAAACGCGTAGAACTGAATATACTGTCGAGGACACATTATGAACATTCCCACCATTGAAAGCCGAGTCGCCGTTTTGGAAGCAATTATTGAACAGATCAACCACCGATTGAACAGTATCGACAATCGACTGAGCAACATGGACAATAGCATTGACAGCCGATTGAACAACGTGGACAGCCGTTTTACGAATGTCGAGAATCGAATCAACGGCAACTTCAAATGGCTTGTTGGCTTGCTGATTACTGTTCTCCTTGCCAATATCGGAACGGCTATCACCATCATTTTAACGCTGAACAAATCTTAGCAGTAAGGTTTGATACAGTAAACTTTAAGGGGATCGGATTTGTCCGGTCCCCTTTTTTTATAGATATGCGGAAAGTGTAACCCGAAAATGATCTTGGGCGTTACTGCGGATTGATCCATTTCTCTTCAGGGTTGCCCAATTCGCGAAAGTCGTGTCCGATGACCTGAATGATTGATGCAGTAGGTTTTGAGGGGATCGGTCGATCCTGATCCCCTTAAAATTAGCGGTTCACAGGATATTTATATTCTGTGAACCAGCACTCAAATAGGTTTTTGTCTTGGCATGGGCCCTCCTCGGCATTTTATTTTACTACTTCCACTGTCTGACTATTGACTTGACGATACCCGGAAAAAGGTCGGCATAAGAAGAATTTTTCAAATCCAGTGCTTGATCTAAATTGCTTATCCTTTGTTCGACTGTTGCCAACATATATCGTTCGTATATCTGCATCGCTGGATACCTTTGAAACCCCTCTAATAACTCATCCTCCACCTCTGGTAATTCGGTCTGAACAAAGTAAACCAGACCGTTGTAACAGGGTATATGATCGGGTTCTGCAGTTCTGAATTGCTGCCCGAGAATAAAATCGATAATTTGGCTGAATTTATTCCACGATGGGTGATTGCGGAATAATTGATAGACAAGTACAGCCACCAGCGAGTTATTCATAAGGCCCCAGATGAATCCCGAAAGGTCAATATCGTAAGGCAAACGTAACCCAACCGAGGCAGAGCCACCTACCCTCCATTCCATCCGATTGATCTTTACGCCATGCATATTTGCACCATGCATGCTGGCTTTTAGATTCCCCGACATCATTTCGCCCCGACTCATTCGCAATCCAGTCATATTCCAAAACCGTGCTTGAAAATTTTTAAAAGTAGCGCCTGTTGCAACTGCTCCAGTAAAATTTGTGCCTGTTCCAGTTACATTATTAAAATTTGCATCCTTCAACCTTGCGGCGGTAAAATCTGAGTGGTCGAGTTTTGTCCCTTCAAAGTTGGCTCCGGTAAGGTCTGCTTGAGCAAAATTGGAGTGGGTTAAATCCTCGCTCGAGAAATCTATCCCTCTCAAATTTGCTCCAACATAATTCCTTTCGGATTCAGTAAGCAGATAAGTAACAGGCACTTTGCCCTGCGTTTCCTTTTCGATATAGCTGGCCAATCTCACCGCGGTTCTGTACTGGAGACAGTTGGCTTTTCCATTGAGAATTCTGCTCACTGTTTGGCGACTGACATTTGTTGCGGACTCGATCACCTGTAGTTTCAGCCAGCCATTCTTTTCATTTTTGCTCATAGCATATAGTTGTTTTAGATAGGTAGATATTTTTTTAGTTACGACCTCATCAACCATTTTGTGCCTCAAGTATGTGAATTTTGTGAACGAAAATACTGGACAACGAGCATTGAGTTTTAAAATATTGCATCCGCATAGTTTTTTGATTGGTGTTACGACATACTGTCAAAAGTAGAATTCTCTGTGTTGGTGACATAGTGGGACTCCTTCTAAATATTGGTAGGATACTCACCAAAATGAGTCAAGTCCATTTTCGACAGGATTGAGTTCATCCAACGCGTTCTCCTGGTCAAGTCGGTCAAGTCCAAAAAATTTTGTAAAAAGGTAGCTCCGTGAAAGGGGGTCAGATCAGCGGTTTTGGGTAAGTGCGTCATGCCCAGATAGCGTCTGCCGGAGATCCTCTCTTCAGACTACTCCATACCCAAGGAGCCTTCCTTTGTCTATTTAAAATCTAACATCACGTTTTGATTTATAGGCGAGACAGATCCATAACCCTAAAGAAAGGGGGAAACCATGGCTACGATCCAGAAGCTCGAACTCAATAAGGAGACCATAATGGTCCTTACTGAGTCTCCGAAGGTAGCAGTAGCAGAAGGTGACACCACTGATTCTTGCTTTATCACATTGCCACCTTTCTGTTGTCCTGAGACGCCAGATACAATTTGCGACTGTTCATTTGAGACTTGCCAGTGTTATAGTTGTCCAGATACTCTTTGCTGCTAGCATAGCGACCTTAATCTGGAGAATATAAAACTGTATCTGTTTCGCCTTGATAGCCTGAGCGATTGGATTTAGAAAATAGGAGCTACACAGAATAGAGCTCAAATCGCTCAGGCTATTTTGATAACTTCACTAACTGGTATTGCCAAAAAAAGTATGAGTAAAAGTCGCTCTCTGGATACCCTTCTTGGAAAAACGTAACCTAAAACGGAAAGATATATGGCATTAAATTGAACCAGTACAAACAAACTAACAAGTGGATCTAAAGATAGCAACGATGGAAAATTTGACAAGGAGGCCGATCCAATGAAATCAGCTTGGAGACCTATCATAGAAGGTGGTCTGAGGGATGAGGTCAATGAGGTCATTATGGCAGTTGCCAGGGTTTTTCGAAAGTATGAATTAGGCGATTTCACACAGAATGATGACCAGAAAGAGCCTTATCTTTCGCTCCGAAGTCCTTCATTATATGGAGGACAAGCAGGTGTTGCGGTATTTTATACCTATCTTGCACAAATACGACCTGGGGAAGGACATGAAAAAAGCGCAGTCTTCTTTCTCAATCAAGCTATACAGAAAACTGCCTCGGCCCTTTCTGCCCCTTCTCTTAGCAATGGTTTTATTGGTGTGGCTTGGGCGACTGAATACATTCGTCAGCGAATTCAGGCAGATGATTTAGGAGATCCCAATGAATCCGTGGACAATGCGCTGAGAATTTTACTCTCACGATTCCCTTGGAAAGGTAGTTACGATCCAATCAACGGCTTAGTTGGCATCGGGATTTACTTACTTGAACGGGTCCCTGATCCGGTAGCCGTTGAGTGTCTGGAACTTATCATTGAACATCTTTACGAAAACGCTGAATTTAGTTCCAAAGGGACTACTTGGCATACACGTCCTGAGACAATGACCCAGGAGGGAAGGGAGCTATACCCAGAAGGTTATTACAATCTGGGGCTTGCACATGGTCTTCCTGGGATTATTTCATTTTTGGGCCGAGTGTGTTTGGCTGGGATATCCGCAGATCGGCCCTATGACCTCCTTCAGGGTGCAGTTTCCTGGCTTCTTTCCCAGAAGCTTAATTGTCAAGGGTCGAGTTTTTATATGGGTATTGAAAAAGATAAAGATAGAGAACCACAGCTTGCAAGGTCGGCCTGGTGCTATGGCAATCCCGGAATCGCGGCGGCTTTACTTACGGCTGCAAGGTGTGTCAAAGAACCTCAATGGGAATCAGAGGCAATAGAAATCGGACGAATAGCTGCTGAAAGACCGCCGGATGAAGCTGGTGTCATAGACTCAGGAATATGTCATGGGGCTTCAGGGCTTGGACATATTTTCAATCGTATTTTTCAAGTTACAGGTGAAACGGATTTTAAGCACGCCGCCCAGTATTGGTTTAAAAGAACAGTCGCTCTGAGAAGAACTGCCGGAGCAACAACAGGTTTTTACGCAAAGACTCTGGATGATGATGGCGAGAAAATTCGGACTGAATTTCCTGGTATTCTTATTGGTGCTGCTGGTATTTCGATGGCTTTCCTTGGTGCCATCTCTTCTATTGAACCTGATTGGGACCGGATGATTTTGCTTTCAGCACCCTATTAAAGTCAAATGGAATCACCTTATTTTAACATGATAAAGTTGAGGTATATCTGATGTCGATGTCAACGCGAAAGGGATTTAAACCTTCAGGATTTTTTGTTCTCAGAACACCTCTTTTGCCATTTACTGAGTTTTTGAAATGGGGCGAAGATTTACTTATTTCAGACCAGAATATCTCCTCTTTTTCCCAAGAGACATTTGAAAGAGTACGTCAGCAACTTCGCAGTCGTCTTCAAGAGATTGTACATCGACCTGAAATAAGAGAAGCGTTATTCTTAGCCTCACCAAGTCTTGAGGAACGTATCAGCAAATGGTTTCAAGAATTAGAAAACAAAAACACAAAAAAAATCGAAAATTCTATCATCAATTATTTTTCACGAATGACAGGTAGGGCAACTCCTTTTGGTTTATGTGCCGGATGTTCTATTGGTGTATTTGATTCCAAATCCCAACTTCGGGTTGAAAAGTCTTCTAAATACAGGCGGCATACGCGGCTCGATGCCGGTTTTCTTTATGCTCTTAGTAGAGACCTGCAACAGTTGCCAGGAGTTTGCGAACAGCTAAAATACTATCCCAACGCAAGCCTCTATTTTGTGGCCGGAAAATTTCGGTATGTTGAAACTATATTTGAGGAAAAAATACGCAAGTATCATCTTGTAGGTGTTGAATCTACTGAATATCTCAATTCGACCATTGCGCTTGCACAGGAAGGGGCGCACATTGAGACGCTTGCTCAGGCTCTCGTTGATGAAGACATTTCGTTCATAGATGCCAAGAACTATATAAAAGCAGTGATAGAAAATCAGATTCTTGTGTCAGACCTGGAGCCACTCGTGACGGGGGGTGAACCGGTCAATGATTTAATTCACCACTTAAAAAAAATTCCATCACTGACACCAATCACCACTTGTTTGAAAACCTTACAGCATTCTCTTCAAGAAATCGATAGATTTGGCTTGGGTATTAAACCCGAATGGTATCAAAAAATTGCTGAATCCCTTCATGGCCTACCAACGCAATTTGAAATTCACAGGTTGTTTCAAGTAGATTTGTTTAAACCAACGCTATCCTCTACTTTGGGCAAATCAGTATTGGATGAAATTTTCAAAGGCATAGAAATCCTTCACCTGTTGGGGAATGTTCCACAACAGGATAACCTATCTCGTTTTCGCGAATCGTTTGTTAAAAGATATGGAAATAGAGAAATTCCTCTATGCGAGGCATTAGACGAAGAGTTCGGGATTGGTTTTACCGCATCGAATACCCCTGGAGCAGAAAATTCTCCATTACTTAAAGGATTGGAGTTTCCTGCCTCAACAGAAAAAACAAGAACTTGGGGGATGAAAGAACATTTCTTATTTGAAAAATTAGAAAAAGCATTGTCAGAGCAAAAGAGAGAAATCAGATTAGAACAACAGGATCTAAGCCGACTGCACAAAGATGATATACCTCCTCTTCCGGATGCTTTCTCAGTATCTGTAAATATTGCTGCTTGTTCAGAAGAGGAGTTGTCACGAGGAAATTTTCGTATGACCATTGGAGGGCTGTTAGGTCCATCAGGGGTGCGGTTACTGGGCCGATTCTGTCACGCGGATTCATTATTGCGCTCTCAGGTAGAAAATCATATTCAGGAAGAAGAGCGTTTGAATCCAGATGCAGTATATGCAGAAGTCGTTCACATTCCACAAGGTCGCACGGGAAACGTGATCTTCCGTCCAATTTTGCGTTCCCATGAGATTCCGTATCTTGGTCGTTCGGGAGCTGTTTCCGATCAACAGATTCCTGTTACTGATCTGATGGTATCCGTAGTTGGTGCACGTGTTATATTGAGATCCAGACGATTAGGACGTGAAGTAATCCCGAGATTAACAAGTGCTCATAATTATTTTAGTGGTAGTTTACCCATTTACCACTTCTTGGGAACACTTCAAGATCAAGATATCGCCAAAGGTTTGCACTGGAATTGGGGTATTTTTGAGGGTGCTCGTTTTCTCCCCCGTGTTTCTATTGGCAAGATTGTACTCTGTCGTGCTCGCTGGCGGATCTATCGCGAGGAATTGGAGATACTGACCAGGACAAATGGTGTTGAGCTATTCAGAGCAGTTCAAGATCTACGCACGAAGCGAAAAATGCCTCGCTTCGTGCGTCTTTCCGAAGGAGATAATGAGCTTCCGATTGATTTTGAGAATGTACTAAGTGTTGAAAATTTTGTGCGTATTGCCAAAAATCGAAATCAGATTACGTTGATAGAGATGTTTCCGGAAGCAAAGGAGCTTTGCGTCACAGGTGATACTGGTTCTTATGTCTCTGAAATCATAGTGCCTTTTGTAAAAACAAAAAATACCGAGAAGAGAGAATCTGTTAGAAAAAATCACAATATTTTATCTGTTCAATCCAATAATCCGATACAGCGATGTTTCTCGCCAGGATCAGAATGGCTCTATCTTAAATTGTATTGTAGCATTTCCAATGCTGATTTAATACTCAGAGATGCAGTTCCTCAAGTCTGGCACCAATTGTTTTCTGCCCGAATTATTGACCAATGGTTTTTCATTAGATATAGCGACCCTGATTGGCATTTACGGATTCGATTTCATGTTTGTCCTGATAAGAACTGTGAAGATGTGATTTCTATGCTTTACAAAACCTTTGATCCACTCTTGTCTAATGGCTTAATATGGCGTATTCAATTGGACACTTATGAGCGCGAAATTGAGCGTTACGGCGGTCCGGCAGGTATTGAGAGTGCAGAGAAGATATTCCACGTCGATAGCGAGGCTGTATTGAATATCATCCACAGTTATCCCTCTGATAAAGGTATGGATACCCGCTGTCATTTAGCACTTCTGGGAATTGATCGGTTGCTGTCAAATTTCGGTTTTGATCTTCAAGCTAAGTACGAATTAGTCAAGACATGTCGTGAAATTTTTGGCAGAGAATTCAGAGCAGATACGACCTCTCTGCGGCATCAATTAGGCCGAAAATTTCGTCAGGAACGACGGAGTCTCGAGTCCTTAATGGATATAGGATTGTTAAGAAACAGTCCAATTGCACGCGGGCTTGAGATATTAAACAACCGGTCCAGGAGACTGAAACCTCTTATCAAAGAGATGGAAATGATAGGTCAAAATGGTGAACTCGGCTTATCACTGCGAGAAATGGTGCCGAGTTTTACCCATATGTTTGTAAATCGTCTTCTACGTTCGTCTCAAAGAGCACAGGAGTTGGTCCTCTATGATTTTCTTCGGCGTCTCTATGATTCGCAGATTGCGAGAAATCGCTCTAAATGATAGCTCGGAATTTCTTGTTGACATGCTCAAGAGTGATAGGCCATGCGTTATTTACTTTTATTTTTTTTCATTGTGACGCTTGCTGTTTGCCTCCTGACGTTCAATTCAAGCGGGGAAGCGGTCGCACCGGATGAAACGCGTTCGCAGGCAGATACCGATTCACTGCGCCAACTTGAGAAGACGATTGAACGCACGCCAAAAGATGGCAACCTGTGGGTCAGACTCGGATACGCCTATTTCTCGGCTGGCGATCTGAAACAGGCTGAAAAAGCATTCCGCAATGGGATGAGATATGCAAATTCTGCAGCCTCGTACA
>JAPPMR010000055.1 GCA_028818995.1 Candidatus Poribacteria bacterium
GAGGGGCGAAAGGTGTATAAAAAGTACAGAATGCTACACTAAATTGACGCCTATGTGGATTAGGAATTGCTGCAATCATTCGGATCGGGTGAACACCAACGCCTCACTTATAAAATCATTATGTGGTGCAATATATCAGTTTGTCCTTCCTAATTTACATAACCCGCGCTTCTAAACACATCCAACATCTCTCTTTACCAGCCAAAATAATTATTTACCATATACCAATTTGTGCATCCACAATTGTGTAACTGTAAATACGCTGTTCTGAAACGCAGTATACAACTCAAATTCAAAAGGACAAACTTTATGGTAAATTATATATTGTTTTCGGTTTTAATCTTTGGGATTTCAATATTCCCTCTAATTCCAAACACCTTTGCTCAAGACTATACACAATGGGGTTTACCCGATGGAGGAAAAGTACGTCTCGGGAAAGGTTCAATAAGTGATATAACGTACTCTCCTGATGGGGAACGGTTGGCGGTAGCAGGTAGTATTGGTATTTGGATTTATGACGCACAAACAGGAGAAGAACTTAACCTTCTCACGGGACACACATCTAATGTCAAAAGTGTAGCGTTCAGTCCGGATGGTTTTACATTGGCAAGTGGAAGCGGGGACGCTACCGTCCGTTTATGGGATGTGCGAACAGGTACACCTCTTCTGACGATGAAAGGGCATATCTTTGGTGTCAAAAGTGTTGTGTTCAGTCCGGATGGCAAGATAATCGCAAGTGGGAGTGATGACCATACCATCCGTCTGTGGGATGTGCGGACGGGAATATCTTTACGGACACTCACAGGACACACGGAAAGAATATGGAGTGTTGTGTTCAGTCCGGATGGCAAGACAATCGCAAGTTCAAGTTGGGATAACACTGCACGGTTATGGGATGTGCGAACGGGTAAATCTCTACGAACTTTCACAGGACATGAGAAGCATCTATTGGCTGTTGCGTTTAGTCCGGATGGTAAGACACTCGCAAGCACAAGTTGGGATAGAACAGTGCGACTATGGAATAAAAAGACTGGTGAATCTCTACAAACATTGAAAGGTCATACAGCCGGTGGAGTCATAGACGTTGTATTCAGTCAGGATGGTAAGACACTCGCGAGTGCAGGGGTTTGGGACAAAAGAGTCTGTTTTTGGGATGTGAAAACCGGTGAATCCCAACGGATACTAAGAGTACATACTGATAATACTATCAGCATAGTGTTCAGTCCGGATGGCAAAACACTCGCAACTGCAAGCACATCTGAGGGGGTGTGTCTTTGGGATGTGAAAACTGGTGCACATCTTCGGGAACTGACTGGACATACGGGTAAAGTCAGGAGCATAGCGTTTAGTGTAGATGGTTCTACACTGGCGAGTGGTGGATGGCAGGATCATTCCGTGCATTTGTGGGAGATTGAGACAGGCACACCACTTCACGTGTTGAAAGGACATACGTGGGAGGTATCCTGTGTTGCGTTTAGTCCGGATGGCAAAACACTCGCAAGTGCAAGTTATTCGAAGGATGACGATACTGTGTTTCTATGGGATGTGCAGACAGGCACACCTACTCGGAAACTCAAAGAGAAAACTGACGGGATCGATAGCATTGCATTCAGTCCGGACGGAAAGATACTCGCAAGTCAAGGTGTTGATAATTCATTGCTGCTGTGGGATTTGCATACAGGTACATCTATTCGGACACTCACAGGACATACGGAGTCTATCGTAAGCGTAGCGTTCAGTCCGGATGGTAACACCCTCGCAAGTGCAAGTTGGGATGGTACCGCGCGTTTGTGGGATGTGCAGACAGGCACATCTATTAGGGAATTGACAGAACACACAGAAAGGGTCGGTAGTGTAGCGTTTAGTCTGGACGGAAAGATACTCGCAAGCGGAAGCTGGGACGATATAGTGCGCTTGTGGGATGTACAAACGGGCACATCTATTAGGGAATTGACAGGACATACGAATAATGTTGTTAGTGTTGTATTTAGTCCGGATGGGAAGATACTCGCAAGTGGGAGTTGGGACAACACCATCCGTCTATGGGATGTGCGAACAGGCACACACCTTTTGACATTGTCAGGACATACGGATAATGTTACCAGTGTAGTGTTCAGTTCAGATGGAAAAACCCTTGCAAGTGGGAGTTGGGATGGCACTGTGCTGCTATGGGAACTCAAGCCTGAACGATTAGACTGAATTGTTCAGCAAGGATTCCTATGACAAGTAAATCAATGTTGAAAGCGCGTTAGGTATTCTGCATTGATTTAAGAACGAAACTTTACTGACAAACGATCTGTATGATTACTTTAAAATTGATACCTATCGATAAAAAAATTATTAGCGATTATACTACCCGATGTGTTATCATAACTCAAATTGCTACCTGTAAGTTTTAGACATGCAAACACCGTTTTTTATAGAGAATGATCCATTTTTTTGCAAGATTCTGTAGCGCAAACTGTATGAAGATTAAAAAATAAATTGGGTAATTTGGCGAGGTTTCCTAACCTCGCCCCTTACATTCAGCGGGACTAAAAAGGACTCGTCCGACCTTTTCTATAAACATATCGTCCCTACCAAATCAACGCTATGAATGCCTTTATGGCATTCAGCGGGACTGAAACCATATAAATATAGGATAGTGATTTTTAAAACACCTTCTTTTGTGAAATCGGGTTATACAAATAGTTGTTTAGCACAACTCGTTACAATAGAGATAAGATAGAACTCAGAAAAAGCAACTCTGCTTTTTGGGTTCAATAGGGGTTGCAGCCTCTATTTTCTTGTCTATATTATACCATTTTTCGACATTTTCAGTCAAGCGAAAACTCAGTAATAATCAGGGTTTTCAGCACTTTTTCACTTTTCCTTGATTAACCCTTTTTTAATGTTTTAATTGCCTCTATGTTCGGGTGTTATTCGTTCTGAAAATCTATCCCGAACAAGGAGGTTTCTTTATGAACCTTCATTTTAAACTTCAATCCCTCCTAATAGGCTTGAAGAACAAAACGAGATGATGCGTTTAATAGATCGTCTCAACAAACTTCGTAGATTATATGTTGCCTATGGTCGTTACGATTTGGTTCAGGAAACTGATCGCTAAATATTGATGGCAAGACAACGAATAACCGATGTTGCTATTGAATGCCTGCAAGAGCCATATTATCCGTTTTTGTAGGACATTCAGGTTTGCCAGAACCTTGCGCATTTAACAGAAGTCCTTTACATCCAGTCTGTGTCTGATTTTATACTGTTTCTTCAATCCCAAAACTACTCATTGCGAAACCTTATATAATCTTCCCGAAAAAGCCTCTTGACAAATCCAAGGAAAAGTGATAGAATTAAATCTTAAAGATATAGAGAGGATAGCAGTATGGCATCACAAAACGAATTAAAGTCAATGTTAGACGCACCCATTGCTTTAGCACCGAATACGTATTTACATTTTTACAACGGAGGGAAACTCCGCGCTGAATTTATGGGCGAACCCGATCCGAAAGATGATTACTACTCAGAAGAATGGATTTTTTCTACAAACAGAGCAATTACACCGGGCAGAGATAATCCACCTGACAAAGGTTTTAGCCGAGTACAACTGCCGAATGGAGAAGAATCCTTACTAAAAGAATTATTAGACGCATTCCCAGAAGAGACTTTGGGTAGCGCGCATGTCGCAAAATTTGGCACTGATTTAGGTGTGCTTCTCAAGATTTTTGATGTGGGAGAAGGTGCACACATCCCTATCCATTGGCATCCGAATCCAGACTTTTCTAAGGAACATCTTAACTCGCCTTTCGGGAAAAATGAAGCATGGATATTGATCGGCACGCGTCCCGGCGCGAAAGCATGGATTGGTTGGAAAGAGGCGATAGAAAAATCCGAATTTCGCCGCCTAATGGAAGCACAAGATGTAGAAACCTTGCGAAGTTTGATGCACGTCGTCGAGCCAAAAGTAGGAGAAGTTTACTTCTTACGCACACCGATTGTCCATTCACTCGGTACTGGTCTTTGTGTGCTTGAACCGCAGGAACCTACTGATTGGAACATCCTTGCTGAATGGGAAGGATTTCCGTATGATAAAGAGGACGGACATCTCGGTCTTGGTTGGGATTTAGCGGTAGATGCAGCTGAATTTGATAAACTCGAACTTGACTATCTCAACAATTATATTCGACGTACACCTGAACTCGTGAGAGCAGAAGGTGATAACCGCGAAGACCGTATCGTGCCAGAAGAGGCATCACAATACTTCGGATGTTCCCGTTTGACGGTGAATTCTACGCTTAGTATGCCAGCAGATAAAGGGTTTTATGCGCTCGTTACACTTGGTGGCGAGGGTGTTCTGCGTGGTGACTTTGAAGATGTTCCACTTAAGCGCGGTAAGTCTGTTTTCATTCCACGGTGCTTGTCCAGTTACGTCATCGTTAGCACTGGAAACACACCGATGGAGGTAATCTGTTGTTATCCACCAAACCTTTGAGAAGTATTTGGCACACGCTGTAGGTCTAACAAAAAAGTAGTAGCAACACACCGTGTGATGCAATAGTAGCGCGCAATGTTAGATTTTAAACCCCCTAAACCCAATATAACTGTAATTAAGGTTGCGCAAGCACTTGTGCCTCTTGCCAACCGATTGTTTTTGAAGGGGTTAACGATTGACATTGATGCAGAGTCGATTACCCAATTAAAATCGATTCATGGAAATCCTACGGTAATAGTGCCGAACCATGCAGCATCCGAAGATCCTGCCGTAGTTTTCCTGTTGTCAAAACGGTTGTCTCAGCCATTTTATTACATGGCAGCATGCGAAATTTTTGATAAGGGAAAACTGGGTGGAATCCGTAGTTTTGTAATGCAGCGGTTGGGTGTGTACTCAGTTGTGCGAGGCACAGTGGATAGAAATGCTTTCCGAATGACACGCCAACTCTTATGTGAAGGAAAATGGCCGCTTGTCATCTTTGGAGAGGGAGAAATATCACACCAGAACGACACTGTCATGCGCTTTGAAAGAGGAGTCACACAACTCTGTTTCTGGGCTTTGGACGATATAAAAAAAGGGGACATCGACAAACCGCTATATGCTGTGCCAATCGGTATTAAATATCGCTATACAGAAGATATGTGGAATTCCATTGATACGGCACTCACAGAATTAGAGCGAAATATTCTCCCACTTGCATCACGCACGCCAGCAGAACGGTATCAACGATTGAGGCGTATCGGTATTGCAGTCCTGAAAACACTTGCCGATGAATACCAATTCAAAGTGGAAGCGACTGCCTCCCTCAATGAGCAAATTCAAGGACTCAAGGAACAGATATTGTCACACGCAGAAAAAATTATGGGTATTTACTCTGACAACGATGTGCTCACCCGCGTTCGTGCTTTGAGAAACATTGTTGATGCTGAAGTTTATAGAGATGTTGATGAAATGACAGAGTATGAACGCAAAATACACGAAGAACAACTCCAAAAATTTCAACAATTTTATCCAGACTTGAATCGGTTAGTCAATTTCATAGCGATTTCGGACGGGTATGTCGCTGAAGAACATTCCCCTGAACGCTATCTTGAAGTGATATTCAGGTTGGAAAAAGAGGTTTTTGGTACAGCAAAGATGCGGGGGCCGCGCGTCGCTTCAATCCGCGCTGGTGAACCGAAAAATCTTATGGAGTATTACGATACCTATAAATCGCAAAAAAAAGAGACAGTTGAGCAAATAACGAATAAATTAGAGACAGAAGTTCAAAATTTGGTTACCGGATTATCATAATCTATCTCAGGAAGGAAGGTATCTAAGTCGTTGAGAATTGTAACCCATTCTAACTTTAGATATTTCCAGTTTCAGGACATTTCTTAAATTATTCCTATTAGGAGGAAAACATGGCAAAAAAATTGTCAATTGGAAGTTGGGCTTACGCATTTGGACCTTATGAAGATAACCCCGTTCCGTTCGACGATGTTGTTAAACGGCTCGGAGAACTTGAATTTGACGGGATTGAAATCGGGGCTTTTAAACCGCATATTGACATCAACGATTATCCGATGAAAAGTGATCGAGACGCTGTCAAAGGCTTAATTAGTTATTATGGCTTGGAAGTATCTGGCTTAGCAGCAGATTTCTGGTCACATCCCGGTCCTGCAACGGACGAAGCACAAGAGGATGATAAATACTATAAACTATTCAAAGAGAATCTCCAGCTTGCACTTGATCTCGGTTCACCTTCAATACGCGTAGACACTGTTACCGATGCTGAAGAAGAAATTGAAGGTGTTGATCGGGAGAAAGCATGGGATCGCATTGTGTCTCTATGGAGACGTTGTGCCCAAGTTGCAGAAGACCACGGTGTTTTGATGCTGTGGGAATTTGAACCGGGATTCATGTTTAACAAACCGAGCGACATTATTAACATGCCAAAGGCTGTGGATCATCCAAATTTCAAGGTTATGTTTGATACATGCCACGCACAGATGTGTGCAACTGTTGGGTCTCGACAGGTCGGTGAAAAGGAAACACTTGGCGAAAATGGGGTGATTGAACTTGCGCGGCAACTCAAAGGAGAAATCGGGCACTTCCATCTAATCGACTCCGACAACTCACTTCACGATGACCATACCAGCACACACGCGCCTTTCGGAGATGGTGTATTGGACTTTGACGCAATTATCCCTATCATCATGGATGAAACCGGATACGATGGGGAATGGTTCTCAATTGATCTCTGTTTCTGGCCAAACGCATGGGATGTTACTGAAGACGCTAAGAAATTCCTTACTCCTTATTTAGAGCGGTATTAAGAATTTTCGAGAGCAGAAATGGCGCGGTTCCAAACTGCGCCTACTAAATTAGGTGGCAGCCGTGAAGAGAGGAAAGAAGCCGAAAAAACGGAAGCGAGGTGCGGCATCTCGCGCACGGATACGAGAGAATCTCGCCTGGGAACGAGCCAATGAAATTTATCGGCAGGAACGAGAGCGCAAACTGCAGCGACTCAAGGAACTTGAAGAAGAAACTCGCGAATGCTATGAACGTGTAGTTGAGAAATATACACTATCAAACGCAGATCGGAACGAGTTAGAGCGAGAGTGGAAACTCGGCTTAGCTGTCATCGCTGATTACGAAGACGCAACGCCAGAAGATCTTCTTGACCTTGATATACTCTCTTATGATTTGGAACCTATTGATGAACTTTCAGAGGAATGGGGAATCACAGAAGCATATTGGCGAGCCAGTTTTGATTTATTAAATGCCCTGGGATTGTCAATGATTAAAATTGATGAAGCAGGAAATATTAACGGAGAGATAGTCGGTTTTTAAAGATGATCGAAATAAACAGAACAGTAATTATTCCGAGTTTAAAACATCTTACGACTCATAGAGTAATAAATGCTTAACCTGCGCTCATTAGATTCCTTGCTTGAACTTGCTTTTACAGAGGATATTGGTATTGGCGACATAACCACTGAGTCAACTGTGCCACCCACCCAAAAAGGTATAGGTATACTTCAGGCAAAGAGCGAGGGTATTGTTGCTGGTCTCCCTGTTGCCGAACAGACTTTTAAGAAACTGGATGACACTCTGATCTTTCGTGGTTTGGTAGAGGATGGTGATGCCGTTACAGCAGGTATGTCTATTGCTGAAGTTCAAGGCAGCGCGAAAACAATTTTAATCGGAGAGCGAACTGCTCTCAACTTCCTTCAACGCCTCTCTGGCGTAGCGACGTTAACATCAAAATTTGTTAAAGCAGTCGCAGATTACGATGTGAAAATTGTTGATACCCGGAAGACAACTCCAGGTTGGCGTGCACTTCAGAAATATGCAGTCCGCGTTGGTGGTGGAC
>JAPPMR010000025.1 GCA_028818995.1 Candidatus Poribacteria bacterium
GAACGACTCCGTGCACAACTTGCAAACCGTCAAAACGATAATTAAATCTATTTGGGTATAATATGACACAAAAAACAATGTACACCTCCGACTTTCGCCCACTTGATGTCCAATCCATTCGCGAAGATTTTCCAATCTTCGCGGACACGCCGCCGTTAGCATTCCTTGACAGTGCTGCTTCAACGCAAACACCGCGCCCTGTCGTTGAGGCAATGGACGCATATTATGATACCTACCGCTCCAATATCCATCGCGGCGTCTATCGGATTTCAGAAGAGGCGACAGACCAATACGAAAAAGCGCGGCAGAAAGTGGCACAACTGATTAACGCACCGCGTACAAGTCAAGTTGTCTTCACACGGAATACAACGGAGTCCATCAACCTTGTTGCATACAGTTGGGGAAGTCTAAATATCCAGCAAGGCGATGAGATTGTACTCACCGACCTTGAACACCATAGCAACCTTGTTCCGTGGCAGCTGCTTGCACAACGCACTGGCGCAACGTTCCGATTTCTTGAGATAACTGATGAAGGCTTGCTTGACTTCACACAACTGCGTAATGTGCTTACCGAAAAAACGAAATTGGTCGCAATAACACACGTCTCTAATGTTCTCGGCACAATTAATCCGATTCAGTCTATTACAGACGCTGCACACGCTGTGGGTGCGAAGGTATTAGTAGATGCGGCGCAATCCGTGCCACATTTTCATGTTGACGTGCAGCAGTTGGATTGCGATTTTCTTGCATTTTCTGGGCATAAGATGTGTGGTCCAACCGGTGTCGGTGTGCTATACGGTAAATTGGAACTGCTTGAGGAGATGCCACCCTTTCTCGGCGGCGGTTCAATGATCCGTTCTGTTGAACGCGATATTTCTACCTATGCAGACGTGCCAGCAAAGTTTGAGGCAGGCACGCCAAGCATCGCTGAGGCAATTGGACTCGGTGCTACCGTAGATTACCTCACGCAAGCGGGATTAGCATCAATTCATGTGCATGAACAGGAACTCCTTAAATATGCACATGAACGTCTACAAGAGATTGAAGGCATTACTATATATGGACCGGCACCGCATCAAAAAGCAGGTGTTATCTCCTTTAATATAGAGGGTATCCATCCGCATGATGTGGCAGGCATTTTGGATACACATAACGTTGCTATCCGTGCAGGACATCACTGCGCACAGCCGCTGATGAAAAAGTTAGATGTTATCGCCACTGCACGTGCCAGTTTCTATCTATACAACACGTTTGAAGACGTAGATCGCTTATGTGAAGGACTCCAAAAAGCACAGAATCTCATGACCCGGAGAAGTAAATGAACATATATCAGGAAGAACTGTTGGATCACTACGAAAATCCCAGCAACTACGGAACACTCCCAAACCCAGATATTTCACACGAAGAGGATAATCCACTATGTGGAGATAAGATTCGGATTGATTTAATTGTTGAGGATGACATTATCAAAGAGGTGCGTTTTTCTGGTCACGGCTGTACCATTAGTTTAGCCGCCGCTTCTATGCTGACCGAAGAGATTGTAGGAAAATCCCTTGAGGAAGTCAAAAAACTCTCCAGAGACGATATTTTGGATATGGTTGGCATTCCGTTGGGACCCGTCCGTGTAAAATGTGCTTTATTGGCGCTCAAAGTTCTCAAAGCGGGTGCCTACGGTATTAAAGGCTGGCCCGGCGAAGAAGATGAATAAGAAAGGAACAGATGGCAGAATTCTATAAAGTAGCGAAAGTTGGTGAAGTGCCAACCGGCACAAAAAAATTGGTTGAAGTAGATTTCGTCCCCGTGCTACTCTTTAACGTGGAAGGTGAATTTTACGCGATGGAGGATGTCTGCACACATGATGGCGGTCCTTTAGGTGAAGGCTTTTTGGACGGTGATGAGATAGAATGTCCACGGCACGGCGCACGATTTTGTGTCAAAACTGGAAAAGCACTCTGTATGCCTGCCGTAGAAGATATTGAATGTTTTCCTGTCAAAATTGAGGACGACGAAATATTAGTTAGCATCGATTAACCACTACCTCATCAGAGTGGATTATCATAGTCACTATAGGAGGAAAGAAATGGTAACAGAAGAATCTGTCTTAGAATCTATCAAAGAAATTATCGACCCCGAAATCGGTATTAACATCGTGGATATGGGACTTATCTACGGAGTTGACATTGACGACACAACTGTTGATATTACGATGACCTTAACAAGCCCCGGATGCCCCGCTGGTGGACAAATTGTCAACGGCACACAGCATGTTACGCAGCAAATGGATGGTGTTGAAGAAGTTAATGTCAATGTTGTCTGGAATCCGCGTTGGACCCCCGAAATGATGAGCGAAGACGCGAAGGACGAACTCGGTATCTTTTAAAGGTAGTAGGCACACTCCGACAAATGCCATAAGCGCATTTGTCGTTGATTTGGTGTGCCGTACCCCCATGAATGCCACTGCAAAACAACCGAAAACCCTCAAAAAACATGACAACGCCTTTCAGATTGAATGGAAAGACGGACACGCCAGTTGGTACCCATATCGCTATCTCAGGCAGATGTGTCCGTGTGCTGAATGCGCCATCATCAGACACGAGGGTAAGGATATCCATTCCCTCTTTTCACCACAAGGCGATGGCGACATGACGCTGATAGAGGTTTCAGACGATATTCAACCACTTGATATCCAGTTAGTTGGTCGTTATGCCCTCCAATTCAGTTGGGATGATGGACACAATACCGGCATCTATCCGTTTGAAATTCTACGCGAAACCTGTCCGTGTCCGGAATGTATGCCGTTGCCACCTATTCAAAACCAGGAAGAAACTGAATAATGCAGACAAAACCCTCACTCCCCGAAATCTCACCACAAGAACTGAAACAGAAATTAGACGAAAATGAGTCTGTGTTTTTATTAGACGTGCGTGAACAGAGTGAATACGACATCGTGCATATTGAAGGTGCGCGGTTAGTCCCACTCAACACATTGCCGCATCATATAGACAGTCTCCCATCAGACCAAGAAATTATTGTCTACTGTCATCATGGACAGCGAAGTCTCTACGCTACTGCCTATCTACATCAAAACGGATTTACCGATACCAAAAACCTTGCTGGTGGTATTGACCAGTGGGCAGTCCAAATTGACCCAACGCTAAGGAGATATTAGAATATGCTTGTGGAATTTGAAAACCGCTCTGGCGAAATGGAGCAGGCAGAAATGGAAATTGACGAACCTTGCCCAACCTGTTGTGGTATGCTGTTCCCGGTTGTGGAATCAAAACCCGAAAGTGGATATCGCTGTAGCAGCTGCGGACTTGTTTTTAAACCTGTAGAAGAAGAGTCAAAAGCCGTTTCCGATTAATCTGTAACTCAATCAGATTAGACTATTCAATCTCCCGAAAGTCTGGAACTTCCACCGGTGCGCCCCCGTTTGCAATAGATTGCTCTGAAACCAACCCCGGCACCGTAAAATCCATCGCTGCATAGACATCTAACGGTGGCGTAGTATCCTTGAGGATACTATCAACAAAATCGCGCACCTTAAAATACTCACCGAGATCACCAACATTCTGTGCCTCAGCAGGTGGGTTTTTCCACCGTTCAGGCAGCAAGTCTTCAAATTGAGAGAGCGGTCTCCACTGCTCGCTTATGCCAAACTCACTCAACCAGAGTTTCGGTGCAGCACCCAGTCCGCGTGAACTCTCATAACACCCTTTTGTTCCTTGCAAACTAAAATATGAATTCGCTGGACGATTCGAGAGCATGTCTATCCGAATCTTGATTAACCCATCGCCCTCAGTTTTGCATAGCATCATCACAGTATCTTCCATCGCATGCTCCGGATCGGTATTAACCCCTGTGCCGAGACAACAAACACTCGCAACGCGCTCACCGAACCACTGCAGCACAGGACCAAGACTATGTGTTGCATAATTACACCGATTGATCCCTACCTGCCAATAGTAACGCCACGTCGGGTTACCATCCGCATCGTGATGAAGTGATTTGATGTTATGGACATATTCTCCCTCCCCGAAATACACATCACCAAACATGCCTGCCTCTACAATACTGCGGATTAACACATTGTGCTTAGAATAGCAAGTGTTTTCAGCCATCGTATACTTAGCAGACGAATTCCGAACCGCTCGAACAAGGTCATAACATTCCTCTAACTTGACAGCAGCTGTTACTTCGCTGATAACATGTTTTCCCGCTTCTAACGCTTCAATTGACTGTGGAACGTGCAAATTCTCAGGTGTCGCAAGTACAACGAGGTCTACTGCGTCTAACATCTCTGAATAATCTGTAAATTGATGTGGAACGTTAAACCTTTCGCCAACGCTTTGAAGCGTAGCCTCATTGATGTCGCATACTGCCGTGACATCGGTTTCTGCTATTGTGTTAAACGGTTGAAAATAAGAACTGCCTCGGTGTGCCCCCACAATCCCCACCTTTATTTTATTCGCCATGTATGTCCCTCCTTTCTAAATATAGAAATAGCATAACACATCGTCAGTAATTTTTCAGCAAGTTCCTATTTAAGCGAGGTTTCTTATAAAAAAAGCCTTCCATTTGATCAAGACTTCAGTTGATTTCTAAAATAGAACACGGTATAATAATGAAGCCTTCCATGACATGTAAGAGGCAGGTTTAACAGACAAATTGCGGGGACCTTCAAACACCACTCATGAGCAAAAAAACACTTGATCATCTGCTAATAGCACTTACAGTTTTATGCGATCTCTGTTTCATTGCCACCGCGATCGTCATTGCATATTGGTTGCGATTTGAATCAGGTTGGCTTGACGCTTTAGCAGTACACAAAGGCGGCACCCCGCCCTTTAACGATTATTTACGGCTTATTCCTGTGACAGCAATTGTCTGGTTAATGACATTGAAAGGATTTAAACTCTATCATCCAGAAAGCAGTGTGTCTCTTTCAACGTTCTGGGTGCTTTGTAAAGCCTCAGTTATAGCACTCATTGCTACTTTAGCCGCACTCTTTTTCATCTATCATCACGATGCATATTCACGTTGGGTAATGCTTCTTGCTACAGGTTTTAGTCTCGTTTGGCTGTTCCTCGGACGACTTGTTCTTCACCGATTTCGTCAAGCAGTTCAGGCACAGGGAGTCGGTGTTAGCCGTGTAGCACTCGTAGGGTATGACAAACGCGGCGAAAAAATTATCAACGCTTTAGATGAAAAACCAAATAGCGGATACGAATTAGTAGGTATAATTGATGCAAACGCTGAGATAAACCGTGCGCCGTATCTGGGCAAAAGTGAAGAGATTCTTGAAATTGTGCAAACGCATCGCCTTGATATGCTCTTCATCGCATCTCCTACGGTACCGAATGATACTATCCTGAAGATTCTCCATGCTTGCGAAGGTGTTCCTGTTCAAATCAATGTGCTACCCGAACTCTCCGAATTTATTAGTGGTGGAACAGCAGTTACGTTTTTCGACGGCATACCTGTACTGCAGCTACGCGAAGCACCGATGCAAGGGGTAAGCGGCATTATCAAACGCCTAATAGACATCGTTTTTAGCCTATTTGCGTTGATAGTGCTCAGTCCACTTATGTTAATTATCGCGGCAACAATCCGTTTGACTTCCCCCGGCAAAGCAATTTTCCGACAAGAACGCGTCGGTAGAGCAGGGAAAAGATTCAAAATCTATAAATTCCGTTCTATGCGTGCCAATGCTGAAGAAAACGTTGGGCATGTGTGGGCAAAATCCGAAGATCCGCGGCAAACTGCACTCGGAAAGTTTCTGAGACGTTGGAGTCTGGACGAATTGCCCCAATTTTTTAATGTGCTCAAAGGTGATATGAGTCTCGTCGGACCGCGTCCAGAGATGTCAGGATTGATTGATGTATTCCAAGAATCTATACCGCACTATCTTGCACGGCAGCGCGTCAAATCGGGTATGACTGGTTGGGCACAAGTCAACGGTTTGCGGGGAAACACATCTCTTGAAGATCGGGTTAACTATGACCGCTACTATATTGAAAACTGGTCACTCACTTTAGACATAAAAATTATCTTAAAAACGTTGTGGGCTATAAAAAAAGGCTCTCGGTAGTTTATTCATCAAAAAATCGCCGCACAAAAGGCCAGGCGCCCGCCTTGTAATAGCGATGTCCACCATCACCGATAAAAAGTTCACATCTATCCGCAACACCAGCGACCGTGTAAATTTCTTTCAAACGTTGGTATGCAAACTTGACGTGGTCAATCGGAAAAATCCTGTCGTCTCGTCCAGCAATTGCACAAAATGGACGCGGTGCAATTAAACCCGCAACATCATACATCTCGCCTAACCGCATCACACCTGGCACATAGTTGCAATCACAATGCCGAATAGTTCCGATGCTTCCTTCAAATGTGCAATAGTAGCAGCTTGGCACCGCCACAGCGATACGCGTTTCACAAGCCGCCGCAAAAAGAGACACCGTCCCACCACCAGAATTGCCGGTAATCGCTATCCGATTTGCATCTATAGGCAAATTTTCTATTCCCCAATCAATGAGGCGCGACATATCCCACACCCGCTCACCAATCGGAGTCCGACCAACAAGGACACTATGAACTAACTGATGTCGGCATGAGTGTGTGTTATTGTTCTGCTTGTCCGCTTCGGTGCGCGTTTCACCGAACGCACGGGTCGTCGGTGCAATAGCGATATATCCCTCTTCCACAGCAGCTTGCCGAGCGATGTCACGTTCACCTTCTATCATCTCCTGCTCCTCTTTTTCAGAGTGAGCAATACCAGCGTAGATATGCGGATGGTTATGTCCATGCGGTGCAAGGATTAACGGAACTTTCCCTTCAATTGTTTTCGGACGAAGTAGGTAAAACGGCAGCGGCACTGTCGGCTCTACCCACAGATACCAACTTTCTCGAACATGATTGTCCATATCCAGGGTTTCCAACTGTTCTGCTTTCGGAACATAACCGGCAAGGTCAGATTCCATGTTGTCTAAACCGAGAATTTTCCGCAACTCCGGACGAAAATTGGCTTGCCATGCTACCAACCCTTCTCGTGTCGTTTCATGAAATTCATATTTCCGTGGGACAGTAGCGTATAAGTTTCCAAAATGTTTTTTAGCATTATACATTACAGTTTTCTCCTCTACACATCAGGGTTATTCAGTTTTCAGTTTTTCTGTGCATTTTATTGCAAACGTTAATATTTATAGTCGCATTGTAGGTCGGGTAGAGCGAAGCGAAACCCGACAATCTTAGTGTGACAGTGCGATCATGTCGGGTTTCGTAAACTCAACCCGACCTACAATATAAACTCGCAGTAAAACCTATTAACCGATTATTCTTAAAACTGAATAACCCTGTCTACAAATACGGTTTACTTGACAAAATTCTGAGTAGTGCTATAATACCACAATAATAAACAACACACTGACACCTGTCAACTGAATTCTTCCATTCAACTATCGTTGAATTGATATGAAAGGATTTTCATGAAAGTATTGATAACTGGTGCAAGCGGTAGACTCGGAGCATATCTCATCCGAGAATTGACAGAAAAACATACACTTGTTCTCATGTCTCGTAGACAACCTTCTGATGAATTTTCTAAACTACCATTTATTCAAGGCGATCTAAACAATTTTGAAGATTGCCAACGTGCAGTAGAAGGCGTAGGTGCAATTCAACACCTCGGCGCACAGCCCGGTCCTGTAGACCATCCAGATATGCGTGCAGGTGCCGCAGAGAGGGGTATCCCGTTTGATGCAACTTTCAAAACCAATATGCTCGGCACATACTATCTCATGC
>JAPPMR010000680.1 GCA_028818995.1 Candidatus Poribacteria bacterium
TTGACGTTGATTTGGACAAATGCCATAGGCGCATTTGACGTTGATTTGGACAAATGCCATAGGCGCATTTGACGTTGATTTGGACAAATACCAAACGCGTATTTGGCGTTGATTCACGGGACTAAAAAGAGGGTTGGGTCTTGCTGCTATAAACATATCGTCCCTACCAAATCAACGCTATGAATCATGGCGAATGCCATACGGGGAATGCCAAGAAGGCATTCATACCGTTGATTTGGCGCATTCGTCTTATGGCATTCAGCGGGACTGAAGAGCGCGACACACATTCGGAAAATCCTTAAATTGACACGTAAGGACAGAGCACAACGAAACCCAACGGACGAACTTTAGATTTTATTAAAGACCGATAACAACTCACAATTAAAACGTTATAATGTCTATTGTGAACGTAACCTGGTTGATGAGTTTTCCCGATAAATGCAAAAACCGAAATTGGCGTTGATTCGCTGGTAATCAAAAATTGGTGTTTTTCTATAAATGCAAGGACGAAATGAACCTATTGGAGTGCGAAAAGGAGATTGAATATAATGGGTATTGGCATTTTTGAACTCGGCATCATAATATTTGGTGTTGGGGCAATACTTGCGATAATAGTAGTGCTTACCAAATCACAGCAGTAACTGAAAATTTACATCAATTAGAATATATATTTGTTCTGAAATAATTAGAATATATGGATAAGAGAAAAGTTCTAAGGAGAATAGAAAGATGGAGCAGAAATTCACAATAGAACACCCGGGCAAAGTCATAGATCACCCCTTTCCGCCGACCCGTCCTGATATCAAGATAGTTGAAAGTTCAGATCGGATTTATGAAGTAGATTGTCAAGAACTACAATGGTGGTTCGCTATCCCAAAGATGGGTGAACGTTATATGTGGGCAGAATACGATGGCGAAACACAGAAGTTAGACGCTGTAACAGAGATGATTCCCACCGCTCCTGCTATTATTCGAGACATTGATTGCGTTGAAATCCAATTCAATGAGTGGCTTGCGAAGGACTGGCCACCCTCACCAGATTTGATGTACGTTGCCATTGATGAAACTCACACAAGGTGGATTTCAGTCGTAAATACAATTGATGGCAGACGGATTTTCAATACAATCGGCGACGAATGGTTTGAAGCCCAGTGGGGACCTGATGCCAAACGCCGCATCGTTGACGATGGACGCTATGAACTTCAACCTGATGGTTCCTATAAACTTACTGATGGGCAAGGGTTTGGTGCAGGCACGTATGATGTGACGATAGGTGAAAATACTTTTCACTGTCTCCGTGTTTTAGATGCTGATATTACCAAAGAGCACGGTGATGAACTCGCGGAAGTTTATATTGAAGAAGAAACCGGACGCACGGTTTTCTTTAGACGGTATGACGGACGATTTCTACGTGGTGATTTGCTTAAAAAGTTTCCTAACAATCGTCGTATTGTAATAAATGACATCACCTATATACATAGCAACTGCACAGGCTGGTTTCACGATACATTCACGTTGGCATCTTTTGGTCAAACTGCTAACGCCACAGATCAAACCGAAAAGTAAGACTCAATAAGCATTAACTATCTTCTTTCACAGCAGTGTCTCAATTATAATTATAGTAAAATCCGAAAATATGTTCACATTTCAATGAACGACAATCCCCATACCATAGCGCTGGCGAGGTTTCCTAACCTCGCCAATGTCCAGATAATTGTGGGTTTTACTATAACATGAATTTGATATAAGAATTGAGAATTTTTAAAGACTTTGTTTCTAACTTACGTTGTTGTAACAATTTAAAGATTCATTACAAACATATATGAAAATTTCAGAGTCACTCTGAAATTGTTGTTTTATCAAAAACGCTGAGAATCCTTATTGAGACTGGATTCATCGTAAGTTTTCTATATAACTCTGAGAACCGACTCTGAAAATTCTGAGTTGATTTTGAAAATATCCGCATTTGCACTAAGGACTAAAGTTTGGACAATTTTATGAACTGTCGTTTGTTGACTGGAACACTATATTTGTGCATCCGCAATGTTTGATACACATTTCGCCCCGCTCGGGCTAAGGGTAAATCTTATACACCTATATTTTTTGCGATTTGGGTGTCTGAAACAAACTCGTCGAAACTACAGATTTGAAGCAGCCCCAGTGGGGCGGAATGTGTATAGCAGCACGACATACACACGGACAAAGCCCCAGCGGGGCGAAATGTGTATGAATAAATCTGATTCTAATATCTACGGTTTTCCATAAACTATCCTATCAAACAAAAATATAAAATTGTCCAAAGTTTAGACTAACGTGAGTTTGATAATTAGGTTGAATATAGATGTAGGTTAGGTAGAGCGAAGCGAAACCCAACAACTTACCTCTCTTGACGGTAATAAAGAGTTGGGTTTCACTCGTTTTTTCGGAAATATCAACCTCAAATGGGTTAATAACCTCTCGTTAGGGTCGATTTTTATTGTAGATTTCCGTTCTACCCAACCTACGGGATTTATCAAACTCACGTTAGACTAAGTAGAAAATAGGTAAAAATATGTTTAAGCGTGCTTACAAAGTCCACTGATCAACGCTATACCGTAATCGAAAAATTTCATCAACGGTCTTAACAGGAATTATTGAAATACAAGTCATTTGCAACAACGCCTATTCTGATGGAGGTCTTCAGATGTTTGGACGTAAAAAATCTTCAATTGCTTTATGTGTGTTATACATTTTATTTTTTTCTTTATCTACTTCTTCAATCATCCTTGCACAAGATGAAACAAACGATGCGAAAATCATCGAACGCTACAAGTTAATGCTCAGACAAAAGCCGAAAGAGGGGAGCGTTTTTGATCGGCTTTATCAGTTTTATCTTGAAGGACCTGGCTTAGATGCTATGGTTACTGATTATAACGCAGAAGCACAAGCGAACCCTAACGATTCTAACGTCCAACTTATCTTGGGACATCTCTATAAACGACTTGGGAAAGATACGGAAGCACTCACTGCTTACCAGCGCGCTGTTGAACTCTCACAGAACAACTACTATCCGCACTTTGCTCTGGGAAAGATGTATGCAACCCAACGTCAACATGAGAATGCTATTGTTGAATTGACAAAGGCTGTGAAGTTGACAGAACAAGTACAATCTACCTCTCCAGAAGAATTAACTGAAATTTATAAAGTGCTTGGACGCTCCTATTTTAGGCGTGACAAAGTGGAAGAGGCAATCAACGCATGGTCAAAAATTGCTGAACTTGACCCAGAAGACATATTTGCACGGATTGAACTTGCTGACCTTTCTCACGAACAAAAACTCTATCCACAAGCAATCGCACAGCACCAAGCCATCCTTGAGATCAAAAAAGAAGATCCGTATCGTAGATGTCTCAGCCTGCGAGAAATCGGTAAAATCCATGAAGATACTGGCACTTATGAAGCAGCACGTAAACATTACGATGAGGCGTTAGCATTGACTGCACCCGGAAATTGGCTTCGAAAAGACCTACAGCAACGCATCATCGGTATTTATGCCGCTGACGGAAATTGGGAAGGATTAATCACCTACTATCAAAACAAACTTGAAACAACGCCAAATGAACCTGAATTGCTCGGTTTGCTTGCCTCAGCGTATATTGAAAATCAACAACTTGATGAAAGTATTACGACATACCGAAAGGGATTGGAACTTGCCCCAACAGACTCCGGTCTACGTCTCAACCTGATTACTGCACTTCGCAACGCCGAAAAGTTGGAAGAGGCAGCTACTGAATATGAAGTTCTTACTGAACAACAACCTGACGATTTTGGGATTTATAGAGAACTTGGAAAATTGTATGTCCAACTTGCAAATGTAGACAAAGCGAAAGCGGTATATCAGAAAATGATTGACCGCGATCCACAAAATGCAAGCACATATCTTATCCTTGCCGAGATTTACACCGGACACGAATGGATGAAAGATGCTGTTACAGCATATCAAAAAGCAATCTCTCTTGAGCCTGACAATCTGGATTACATTGAGTATTTCGGAGAGTACTACTTCCGTCAAGGCAACCGTGAACAGGCAGTTCAAACATGGAATCAAATGGTTGCTGACAATAAAAGCAATGCTGAGAATCACGACCGTTTAGCGCGATTGTTAGGGGCAAAAAAGTTTCCTACTCAAGCGATTGATGCAAGCCGAAAAGCAGTACAATTGATGCCCGATGCGTATCGCTATCGCGAAGCGTTGGCAAAGCGCCTCATGGAGAATCAAGAATACGAAGATGCCCTTACAGAATACGCTGAGGCTGAAAAACTTGCACCAAACGCTTTTTTCGCTGAACAGATGGGTGACCAGAGAATTGAAATCTATCGGCGGCAGGGAACACTTTTAGATGAAATTGGAACAGTAGAAGAGCAGCTGAAAAAGCAAACGGCAAATGTTGAGGAAACTTTCGCATTGCAGATGCGCCTCGCTAAGATGTATCTCAAGTTGGGGAACATTACTTACGGGCTTGAAGTTCTATTGGAAGCAAAAGCACTGCGTCCGGATCACATCGTTGTAAACAGAAGGCTTGCAGAAGTGTATACTCAGCAGAATCGCCAAGATGATGCAAACGCTATCTACACACATTTAATTGAGATAGATTCCGCAAATGCACGCGAATACTACGCAAATATCGCGCGTACCCATCTAAATACCATGGATTTTGAAGCAGCAACGGAAGCGGCAAAACAGGTCGTTGCACATAGTCCACGGAACCCAGAAGGACATCAACTGTTAGCACAAATCGCAAAAGGATCCGGCAATTATGATACGGCTATTGCCAGCCTCAAGCAAGCAATACGGCTTCGCACAGATGCAACCGATATTCGCACAGAACTTGCGACAACTTACAAACTATCAGGAAATCTGCGGCAAGCACTTGACCAGTATTGGCAGTGTTGGAAATTGAGTGATAGCGTCAGTGATAAACTTGCCTTTGTCAAACCACTCTCAGAGTTATATTATGACCTCGGACAACATAACGAGTTTCAAGAAAAACTGAAACAACTTTCTAAAGTTGACACCTCCAGTGTTGCACCTGTGCTTGCACTTGCAAATATCTACGAGGATATTGGGGATCTGTCTAATGCCAAGTTCCAACTTGCGCGGGCTTTAGATCGGCAACCTGACAATCAAGAGCTGCTGGAACAACTTGTAAAAATTAATACGGACCTGGGTAATATAGAAGATGCCTTAAACTACCAACAGCAGCTTGTTGATGCACACCCTAATGCTGTGCATCAACAAAAACTGGGTGAATTGTTATACGATGCGGGACGTGAACAGGAAGCTATTCAGGCATGGACAAAGCTGATACACGCCAAAAATCAAACACTGGAAGCAGAAATTAAACTCTCTAACTTACTTATAAGACACGGACTACTTGAGGAAGCATTACTTACACTTGATCGCGCTGGAGAAAAGGCGACTGATGCAAAAGACATCTATAAAATAGGGGCGATGTTGGTCGAAATGAACGAATTAGAACGCGCTGAACCACATTTTCAGCGGATTCTGGAAATGCCTACACCGCAAACTAAACCCGCTTCAGCAACTACAACGACTCACATCCCACACGCAACCCCTTATACCCCTTATATGCCTTATGCATTTACCACTATCAACATGGGTAAACTTAACCTCCCGCGAAATCTCCTCAATCAAATTCAACGACAACCTCATTATTATAGTGGTAGGAGTACGCAAACTTGGCAGCCAAATAGTTTTGAGGACGCACAAGCAGGCGCACTCGTACAATTGACAACAATTGCACAAAAACAGGGTAAATTGAATAAATTAATTGAGCAATATGAGACGAATGCTGCCGCTAATCCTAAAGATATAAAGACTCTTGAAACATTACTCCAAATCTATACCTTATTCAACAACTCCAAAAGGGTAAGTGAGATTACTGAGCAATTGCTTTCTATATCTCCTAACGATCCAGCGTATCAACGCATGTGGTTGAATCAGTTAACACAACAAAACATTGATTATGAAACGTGGAAAGCCCATTACGATAAAATGACAGCATTGACTCCTGACGCGCGAACCTGGCTTGCTATAAACTACGCATCCATTTCATTTTACACTGGAAGAACAGAGAATGCAAAAAAAGTCTTGAGTGAACTTGAACACATGAAAGTTACAGACCTCAGCGCAGGGTTGATGTTAGTACCTATTCTTGCTGAGTTGGGTAAAATGGATCAGGCAGAGAAAATGCTTGCTCAAATTCGGATACCGATAAATCAAGCAAATCCCCAAACCTCCCCAATTGGTGTTCCATATTTTCCAATGCAACGGCAGGGATTTCACAGTCAAATCTATTCTACGCTTGCAATCGCTTACCTCAATAACGGACAAACTGAGAAAGCAATAGAGCATTTCTGGACGCATCTTGAACGCACCAAACCCAAAACTACCAATTCCAAACGTGTCGCTCCACTTAAGTATGCATCATACTCATCTGGGGGATATACGCCGGTTCAATCAAGTTTTCCTTCGCCAACGATATATTACAACCGAGATAGGTTGCACTCCCTGCAACAGTTTTTCAACACAGTGTTAATAAAAAACCAGCAAGAAATTTTATACAGCAAATTACAGACTGAACTGGATGCTGCTAATGGAAGGGACCGTATGTTACCGGGTTTGGCGTTAAGTTACTGTTATTGGTGGGCAGCAAAACGTAACAAAGCGCAAGAGATTCTCTCAGCACTACAAAAAGAATTCACTAACGACTTATCACTTAAACTGAATACCTGTTTTGTTTCTATGAATGTTGGGGAGCATAAAACTGCCCTTACGCTACTTAAGGAACTTGTGGAGGCAGACCCACGAAATCGCCGTCAATATAATCAGATGATGTTTCAGTTAGCAGTTTATACTGGTGATACTGTCATTATTCGTGAATTAATGACAAAATTTCTAAATTCTCCGAGTGGAACGCGTGAACTTTACCAGTTTTCACAAAAACTTCAGAATGCTGGTCTAACACAATTTGCCCTTGCTGTAGCAAAAAAAGCAGTAGATATGTCAAAGGGAGAACGTGACCCGAATTTTCTGATGCAACTGAGCCGTCATTTAGAAAAGCTTGGAAGGCAACAAGATGCCGCACAACTTGCCGAACGCGCATTACGATTCGCCAATCAACGCGACCGTTATGGGCAAACCTTACATCAGTGGAATATGCAACATGCTTCACGTCTCATCAGAAATACTTCAGGTGTCCAAAACCGTGAACCAAAGTTGCTTGAAGCTGCACAACAGAATCCAAACTCGTTCCGCGCGCAGCTCAACTTGGCTAACTTCTATGAAAGGAACAAACAGTACCAAAATGCGTCAAAGGCTTATGAGGCAGCACTCGTACTCAGACCTAAAGACAGCACAGTCCGACAACAATACGCGCAGATGCTCCAGCAGAGCGGAGACGTAAATAAGGCTGTTGATCAATACAATATTTTGCTCAAGGAAAATCCAAGTGCATTGGGTTACAATTCTCACCGCGTAATTGATGCTTTCTCAAATGCAGGAAAAATTAATGAACTCATTTCTTTTTCTAAGGAAATGATTGCTCCGTCTTTTGGGTCTTTTGGACAAGGCACTGCCCTCAGTTTCGCACAAGGGGTTGCGCAGCACCTTCTTAGACACAATAATCCAAAAGCTGCAGTTGAAATCTATGAAAAAATAATTAAAGTTATCCCGAACAACTTGTACCTGTACACACAATTAATCTCTGCCTACGAAAATGT
>JAPPMR010000678.1 GCA_028818995.1 Candidatus Poribacteria bacterium
TTCTACGCCATCGTGTCCTAACCAATTTCCATGCTGAAGCTGAAGGCATTGACTCTGACACCGTCATCCAACGCTTACTTGACACGGTCCAGGAGCCTGCTGTGAAATTGTGAACCGCCCCACTTAGGTATAGCAGGAAGGAGAATGGAAGAACAGAAGGATGGAAGAGAGGTGATGATACTTCCAGTCTTCCATCACTCCTTCCTTTTTTTGGCTATGAAGGTATCTGTCATCATCCCAGTCCTTAACGAAGAACACGCCATTGCCAAAGTCATCGCCGATATTCCAAGAACCGTGCGGGCATCTGATGAGCAGCACAAAGCCACAGTACAGGAGATTATCGTCGTTGATAACGGCTGTACCGACAACACGGCTGCGATCGCACAACAGAACGGGGCAAGGATTGTGGTTGAACCTCGGCGGGGCTATGGATACGCCTGTCTTGCAGGGATTGCTGCGCTTGCGACAGCAGCACCGGATATCGTGGTTTTTCTCGATGGCGACTATAGCGACTATCCTGCCGACATGCCGCAACTCCTGTCTCCTATACTTGAAGGTAAAGCCTCGCTTGTCATCGGTGCGAGAAGTGCGGGTGGTGCCAGGGACGCGTTGTTACCCCAAGCGCGCTTCGGCAATTGGCTCGCCTGTTTTTTGATACGGCGTTTCTTTGGCGTTCGCTATACAGATTTGGGTCCCTTTCGAGCCATCCGATACGCTGAATTGCTGCGTCTGAACATGCAGGACAAAACCTTCGGATGGACAGTTGAGATGCAACTCAAGGCCGCAAAACAGGGAATTCCCGTCTGTGAAGTACCTGTCCGTTATCGCAAACGGATCGGCACCTCTAAAATTACTGGCACGTTCACCGGCACCCTCAAGGCAGGCTATAAGATACTCACCACTCTTATCTACCATCGCTTTTTGACATAAACCTCTTACTTTCTCAATCGCGCATTTTCCAATTGAAACCCACCCAAATTAATGCTATACTTAGTCTAAAATTCTCAGGACTGATGTGGAATCGGATCGGTATGCCTACGCTCGTAGGAGGGGTTTAGAAAAAATGAAAAGAAAAAAGATAAAAGCAACATACAGAAACGGCGTTATTGAACCGTTGGATAGGATTGACCTTCCCGAAGGGCAGGAACTTGAAGTTGAATTCAGCGTTCTCCAAAAAACGCCTTGTGAACTTTCTCGCGAAGCAAAAACAGAATTGATTCAAAAGATGAGTGGTTCTATGAAAGGAACATGGGGGAGCACGGTCGAAGAAATTGATGCTTATATCAAATCAGAAAGGCAATCATGGGATCGCGAATTTTAGATTTCCCGGCAGCAAGTTCTCATACTACCTTGAAGGGATTGAACCTTACAACCTTTACGGCTCTTATCCGGCAGAGCGAGGGATGGTGGATTGGGTGGATATTGGAAGTCCATGGGGTTATAGGTCAAGAACGAACGAGAAGTGAATTGTTAGATACGCTACAAATCACACTTCGTGAAATATTAGAATATGAAACGCCGGAAGTGTCTCTCCGAACTGAAAGTGAGGTTGAGGAAATAAAAACTTCTGACATCTTAGAGTTTAGCGATCACGGAGCATCGCATCAAACTGAAAGTGGATTTGAAGAAGTAAAAATTAGGGCAGTCCTGTAGCATAGGCTGCTGGTTTCCTGTGGCACGTATCACCTGTAGCATAGGCTGTTAGCCTGTGTAAAGCATTTCCCAATCCGTGATTTGCGCCGTCCTCGCTTGCCCTTTGCTAAGGGAGTTGCGACCTGCCTTCAGACAAAAATTGACAAAATATTTACCCACCCTTTCTTGAAATTTAAACTTGAAATCTTCCTAACTTAATGCTATACTTGTTTTAAGTCTTACCGAAGGCGAGGTAGACTCAGAATAACTTTAACACTGATAAGAAATTGGTGGGCATAACATAACACAGTTCATGAAAATACCAAATGCTGAACGTGCTGTCGTGGACATTCGTAAGCTGCGAGATTACTGTCTCAATCCACAGCATCGTAGAGGGAAACATAAAGCCCGCTTATTTACTTCCTTGCTCGGTATGAATTCTGATAATGCAGAAGAGTTACGCAATGCCTTGTTAGAAGCTGTCAGGAAACAAGACGCACAATTAGGAGATAAGGACGCTTATGGACAGCGTTATACGCTTGATTTCACATTGAATTGGCGGGACAAACAAGCAACAATTCGGAGTGCTTGGATTATTGAAACCAATACTGACTTTCCAAAATTGACGACAGCGTTTCCGTTGATAAATCAGGATAAAACATGAAAAACAAATCTTCCGACAACACCTTGAACACAGATAACTTGGCTGAACGCAATCAAGAACCTACAGAAGAAGGCAAAATCAAACTTCTGGATGTCGTCGCGCTCACACAGGATGTCCCTGAGCATAATCTCAAGTGCGGAGAAGTCGGCACGGTCGTTGAAATCCTTGCGAACGGTGAAGCATTTGAGGTGGAATTCAGTGATGACAATGGGCAAATGTCCAAGTGTCTTAGTTTCCCCGCATCTCAATTAGAGATATTTCACCAAGAACCGATAAAAGCAGACACCAAGCGTCAAGCAGATGCTTCACTCAGAGGATATCGCTATCAAATCTTGCACAGTGTGGAAGCTTGGCTGGACCTTACTGAAGGTGAAACCCTTTACCTGGAAGGTTTAGAGGACTTTGACATAATATCAGATGACACCGTTACCGCAGTGCAAGTCAAAGACACGCAACGCAATATCACTCTCAAATCTAATGATGCACTTCATGCCATCAATTGCTATTGGGAATCACAGATAAGAAATCGAGATCGACGTGTGAAATTCCGTTTTCTCACCCGTTCCAAGATTGGGAAAGAACGAGGCAACCCATTTGGAACAGATAAACCGGGTCTTGAAGTATGGAGGCATTGTTCGGGTAATGAAGAAATCGTCAAAAAAATATCAGAATTCTTACAAAATCAAGAAAAAATATCAGATGAAGTAAAAAATTTTCTAAAACAGACTTCACCTCAACAAATTTATGAACGACTCATTGAACCAATTGCTTGGGAAACAGGCAGCAAAGATGCCAACTTTGTTCAGCAATCGATAAGTGATAAATTGGATCATCACGGTAATGAACTAGGACTTTTACCTTTTGATGCCAGTAAAGTTCTTGATGCTCTTCTCAATGAAGTGTTCACGGTCGCAACCCATAAGGAAAACCGCAAACTTACCAAAAAACGTTTCTTTAAAATTTTTCAAGAGAAAGCGACAGAAAGGGTTTCAACTCAGTATTTGCGGCACCTGCAAATGCTGGCAACACAGGCAGCAAGGGGTGATACTGCCAGTGCAGCCTCCATCGGCAATCCATCTGATGTTGCGATTCAATCATATTCTCATATACAAACTGTTATCCCTCCACTTTATCCTGATGTTTTCCAGAGAACAGAGCTGCTTACAAGTATCCAAATTAAACTCCAATCAGATGGCATCGCTATAATTCAAGGAGGTACCGGAAGAGGAAAAACTACCCTCACCAAGTTAACTGCGAATGATATAGATAGTGACTGGTTGTGGCTGAATCTCACAAACAGAGATACGTCTCTGACTCGCCAATATCTACAGCAACTTGCTAATGGAGTAAGTAATCAATCTGTACAAGCCAACGTTGTTCTTGATGACCTGAATTTACAGCCTCAAGAGTTACGGGTCTATGAAGAAATCTTGAGCACTGTGATTTACAGTGTCCTTAAACGTGGTGCAAAATTGCTGATCACGAGTCAACATAAACCGCCTCCCAATCTCATCCGCAGCCTCGACGTATCATCCTCTGTAACGATCAATGTTCCTAACTTTACTGAACCTGAAATAAGGCAATTTGCCGAAGAAATGGGGTGTCCTGCTAATGACCTAGACACTTGGGTAACATTAATTCAAGCACATACGGGTGGACATCCGAGACTTGTACATGCTTGGCTCGTCCAATTGCAGGAGGAAGGTTGGACAGAACAAAATATACTCACAAGCATCCTACAACCCCCCGAAGAGGTGAAAGAGGAGCGTGAAGCAGCAAGACTATTGCTTACAGATTTGCCAAAAGATCGTCGGGAATTCCTTTATAGACTTAGCTTGATGTCTATTGGATTTAGGAAAGATTATGCACTAAACCTGGCAGAAATACCAGAACCTATATTCCATCCAGGAGATGTTTTCAGCCAACTGGTTGGTCCTTGGATAGATCAAGTTAGTGAAACCTATTACACAGTCTCACCTTTATTGACTAACGCAGCCAAAGAGGTTTGGGCGGAGAGCAGGATAAAAGATCTCCACGCTTATATTGCAAACGCAATCCTCAAAACAAAGAACCTGACCATAACAGAGGCATGGACTGTGCTCACACACAGTATGATTGGACAAAACAGAGGAGGGTTTATTTCTGTTATCCATGCCCTGATGACTGCTCAAGAGGATGATTGGAAAAATCTCTGCCAAGAATTCTCGTGGTTAGCAAGCATTAAAACTGATCCTCATGAAGAATTATTCCCAGGTGATGCCTTTGTAAATCAAATGTTTCGATCATTGCAGTATCGAATTGCAGTTGAGGTAAGACCAAAGTTAGTACCAAAGATACTTGAAAATTGGGATAAGGAAGCCAAACCTTATAAACCCCGACAGTCATACTTGCTGTCTCGTCTCATGTTAGCAACAGAAATACTCAAATATAATCAAGGGACACTACCAGCTAAGAAGCTGATAGGTTATCTTAAAGAAATTATTGATATCAAAAACATGAACGAAAAGGTTTGGAAGTCATACTTTAATTCCATGGAAGAATTAAAAGAAATAAACATTGATGAATCAAACTTTTTCAGTTTCCTATTTAGTTTTATCTATATGCGTCCAGAAATCAACGCTGTTTTTCTCAATCAACTTATTGATACACTGGATAAACTTGATCCAAGAATTAGAAAGTTATTATTAGTTGACTTTGAAAATGATACTATTCAATCACAACTTTTGAATAATGGAGTTTGGTTAACAGAGGAAAAGCTTGAAAATCCTAATTGGACAAGATGTCTTGAAGCTTTCGATAAAGTAATTGAAAAAACTATTGCCTGGGGTTATCCATATATCGCTGCTGCATCAGCAAAAATTAAAGCCATCATCCATGACGAAAAATTGAGCGACCCAGATACCGCCCATAAAGTTCTTAAAGATATTGTATTAGAAGTCGGAAGGTTACCCATAATAGAAGAAGAGCAAGCATTGGTACACTTCCGCCAGGAACATTACAGAGAAGCACTTAATATTTACGAGCGTATTCTCCCGGAGTGGAATCCACCATCAGAACAATTAAACATTGGACCTTTAGAAGAATATCGACGTGCTGCTATTTGTGCCACACAATTGGGCGACTGGGAAAAAGCTGCCACTTTTTTTCAAGAGGGAGCAAAGAAAACTCAAAAGATTGAAAAGACTGAAAGATATATTGCTCTGTATGCAGACGCAGGATTTGCTCATTTTAAAGCAGGTAATATGTTAGATTGCATAAAACTATTGAATCTGGCATTGCAAAAATTTGAGGCACTCCCTCAAAACAATACAGATGTTAGGTATTTTACTTTAAAGCAACGTTTAATATATACCATGAGATGGGTAGCAGTGCCTAATCATCGAAATCATTCTTCGGAACTTGAAGCACTGCCAGCAGGTTTCTGTAGCAATCCAGAAACAGATGAAAAAGTTTTAGATCTACCCGATTCTCCAATTGGAGAGACTTGGGTAAATCTGGCACAAATCGAGTACAAGTTTGGGGATAAAACGACAATCTTTCAGAAGGCTTTACAGATCCCAGATCGGAAGGCATATCCAATTTTAGATATGTCCCTTTCTCTACTTGAAACACGACATGATTTTAGAAACAAAACCTTTGATAACTTGCCACAGCGTATATATCAATTAGCGAGAGTGTATGCCTCAGGACGGAAGCATGATGAAAGTGGAAGAGGAATCGGAGAAAAAGGGTCGTATTCTATATCTATTCCTGATCTATCCAATTTCGCTTCTGTTGAGAAGATTACTGCCTTGTTGGTAGCGTCCCTCCTTGTTCAACTGTCAACAGATGTAGATATGAGCAAATTTCTGGCTATATGGCGTACAAATTCGTCAGAACTTCCAATAAAAGAAAATATATTTACTGCTCTTGATCTAATTGAATCAATGTTATTAGAAGATCAAAACCAGGCTCTTACAACAATGAAAACCTTAGATACTAAAGTCGAAAAACGGCTTGCAGCAGTACTAAAAGTCATTCAGAACAAGGAAATAAGTCCAAAAGATCTCTTTTATGCACATACATTCATCACTACCTCGCTCATTGGTAAAACATGGGAAGGTTTTGTCGTGACGGATTTAGCAGAGATGCTTTCTGCACAGTGGCTTGAAAAAAAGATGGACATACCTATGCGCGGCTTGTCTCAGGTAGAAAAAGCCTGTAACAGCAATGAGACTGGAAAGAAAAAAATAGGACAGATCCTACTTGCAGTACTTCAAGCCATCTCACCCAGAGCACCGTCTGAGATGTCTCAGAAGTTCCGCAGCTGGATAGAATCGGAATCAAGGTAGAAAGCGGATCTACAACGGAAAAGAATCCAATTGCACAACGCCTCATCAAAGAGATGGAAAAACCACATCTCACCCATGAAGATATTGAGGCATTGCAACAGCCAATCAAAGAAGGGAAGACCGCTATAAAATTCGATTCGCCCTTTAAAATGACTAAACTTTGGACAATTTTTAAAGTTTTTGTTTGGTTGCTTTGGTGGTAGAAATCCAAAGGACGTTGATGCTATCAAGGGATCAGGTTATTCAAAGTAATCTCTTTAGTCCCGTAGGGACGATATGTTTATAGAAACGCGTTCCCTTCCGCCATTTAGCCCCGTAGGGGCGGCATGTGAACACGGTTATGGCTATAGACGGAGGGTTTCCCCTGCTATAGAGACTTATTATGTTTTTTCTATGAGTTCTACCTTGGTCTAAATTCGTAGAAAAACCGGAAAATCCTTGAAAACACAACATGAAAGGGACAAAATTTGTCCAAACTTTAGTTAAAATGAATGAACACGAAAAAAAATGAACAAGTTCGCACAGCACAGATAAACCCAAAAGGAGTTGCCCATGCCAACACTTGAATTCAACGGAAAACACCATATCTACACCCATCACCTCACCGTTCCGTACCGACCACTTGAAACTGACGAAAGCTGCTCTTGCAACCCGACCAGTGAAAACGATAACCTCATTATCCACGGCGACAACCTGCACGCTTTAAAAGCATTACTCCCACGCTACAAAAACCGCATCAAGTGCATCTACATCGACCCACCGTATAATACCGGTAATGAGGGTTGGGTCTACAATGACAACGTTAACAGTCCGCTGATGAAACAATGGTTCACAGAGAATTCCCCCATTGATATCGAAGATCTGGAACGACACGACAAATGGCTCTGTATGATGTGGCCGAGATTGCATCTACTCAAAGAACTGCTTTCAGATGATGGTGTAATTTTCGTTTCAATTGATGACAATGAAGTACATCACCTGCGAATGTTGATGGATGAGATTTTTGGCGAGAAAAATTTTTTTGCGGTTCTTACGCGAAGAGCAATGCATACTGTACGTAACTCCAGCAAAGATTTTAATCACAATGCCGACTACACTTTGGTTTATGCTAAAGAAAAATCATGGTTTGGTGAAGACAAAAGTCGGTATATT
>JAPPMR010000552.1 GCA_028818995.1 Candidatus Poribacteria bacterium
CAAATACCCTAACGCAGAGTGAGAACGTTGCCTTCTGAATAAACTTTACAGGCAGGTATCCAAAGTATACCTGCCTATTATTTTTCCTTGCGAATATGTAGGCGTTTGGGAACATTGCGTTACTACTTGACTTTATTCTATAACCTATCAACTGTATACGCCTCCAGCAATGCCTCATCAATATCCACATCAAACCCTGGCGCATCATTCAGCGTGAAAAAACCATCGCGTGGCGAAGGACGTAAGCGACGGTAAAGTTCATTTTCAACACCATTTCGAGAAGGACCAAACGTCTCCGCCATGCATAGCATCGGCAAACACGCGGTGAGATGTAATCCCCACGGTGTGCCTGCTTGATGTAACCATGTCGGGATACCAATTTCAGCGGCTTCCCGTGCAATGCGGAGGCATTCTGTAAAACCACCTGCCCAACTCACATCCGGTTGAATCATGTCTGCTGCCTTCCACCGTAAAAGTTCCCGAAATCCGTATCGCGTGAATTCGTGTTCACCAGAAACAATCCATGTTGGATCAATCTCTTGGACTAACTGTGCCATGCCAGCGTAATCGTCAAGTGGGACCGGCTCCTCAATCCATTTGAGGTTAACATCACTTGTTACCTCAGCAAAACGGAGGGTATAGTCAACATCCCAACGGAGATAGATGTCTGTCATCAGTTCCACATCTGGACCGATAGCATCGCGTGCTGCGTGTATCATCTCAAGGTTTTGTGTGAAACCATCTTCGCCTTCCGCGAGTCCGTTTTTGAGGGGAAGTTTGCAAGCAGTGAACCCGTTTTCTGCATAATAACCGACATCGGCACCCGTTGCATAGGCGGGTATCTCAAGGCGCGGTGTGTCAGTGAAAAAGCTATAGACTGGCGCGTTCAATATCTTACCACACAGGTCAACGAGGGCGAGTTCTATCCCGCTTAACGCATAGATGACAAGTCCACGTCGTCCATAAATTGAGGTGACGTGATACAAATGTTCCCAAATGTTTTCTACGTCAAGTGGGTCGTGTCCGAGAACAAAGTGTTGGAGATGTTTCTCAATAATCATCGCCCCCGCAAGTCCACCGCCACCGAGTCCGTACCCTTTCAAGCCTTTATCAGTCGTAATTTCCACGATTAGCGCGCCTGCTTGTGCTGCAAAAGGACCACGCCAATCAACATGAACATTTTTAGTTGTAGTCTGCCCCGGTATATCGCCTTTGGCAAAACCGAGCGTTGGCATTGCGCGTGGGTTCAGATTGACATGCCATGTGCGTATGCCTGCTACGGTGTGCCGACTTTTCGCGCGTATTTTCCATTGCGTAGAGAGGATGTTTTCGCTGGTTTGCATAATACGATTCCTATGTAATGAAATCGGGCTTACAAAGCCCTCCTACAAGATGGTAATAGTAAAATCTGTTAACGGGGTAAAGCATGGTAACCTATCCCACTGAAAAATCCGACTACCATCCAGATTCCCACCATCACATATTCACCAAAAATTAAGCCAAAAGCGACAGGACGAATCCTCCGATACGTCATGGGACCGCCAAACTTAAGCGTGACGTATTTTATCATCCATCCTATGAAAATAGAAGACCATAAGTGAAATGCAGGGTAGGTAGCACCTAAAAGGTATCCTATGGGATGCAGCGACCACCAAACAAAACTTTGACGCATCCAGAGCATAAACCCAGTGAAACCTGCACCCGCAATCATACTGTAGACTTCAAGCCAATTGGTTTCAGCAGGAAATTGGATGAGTCTGTTCATCTTGTTGAAATAGCCACGCGGAGCACCGACAAAGGACCCGCCTTGTAAAAACAGTGCGCCTTTGTCATAGACAAGTGTCAACCATGCGTAAACAGATACAAGGATAGCAACAACGATTGAGACACCGAGTATTGGAACGATTCGGCGGCGGACAAGTTGAACTTCATCGGCAGCCTTAAAACTGTGCAAGAAGTTCGGCATCATGAATTCTCCCCAATCCCGCAGGAAAGTACGCTGAAAACTGAGAACAGCCAAACTTTTCTGCCCCATTACACCCGTACCGAGCGTGAAATTGATGTAATCTGATGGGAAGAAGGGGGCTTGCACAAGTAGTAGTCCTCCGTTTACCACCATCCATGACAACACAACAGAGGTAACAAAAATTGAAAGCAGCGTGACCACCGTTACCCAAGTGGTTATGCCAGCAATCACAAAGAATGCAACAAGGGTAACAAATCCGAGTAGAAATCCGAGCAGTGCCAAGCGATACGGCAGCGGTTCATCGGAATCGTCTATCAAACGTCTCTCTCCCGCTATATTTGTTTGTTTGCTACGCAACCCAAATGTTTTCCTGAAAATCGATGCGATATGTTCCCGTCCACCCCAGAAAACCGCAGGCACAAAGATAAGATAACCGCCCATTACTTGACGGCTACAACTCAACCACGGACCGATTCCGAAACCCGTTGCATTCATGATGATATATTGCAGTTTAAAAAAGAGGAAGAAAAACCACAGACTAAAGGACACCTCAAGCGTTAGCAACGCAGCCACGCCGATAACTGAGAAATAGATAGCGATGTTCATCGCGGGCCACATGCCGAGTGTATGCCAAGGTTTTTCAGTAAAAGCGCGGTGAATATTATAAATCAGTGGGATTTGAGGGACATTTGGAAAATGGGCGTGCATTCCATTTAGGAAATGTATCAGCACGGGCAACGCCATGCCTACCCACAACAATTTATTTTTGAAAAAAGCGTTGAGGAGTCTTCCTTGTTCAGGTTGCGATGCCAGTTGAACAGGAATCTGGACTAAGGGAAATGAGAACCGTTCGCGTTCTATCCACTGCTTGCGGAGGATTGTGGCGAGACAGATCGTGGTGAAATAGAAAACGAAAACAAAAAGTCCCCAGATAAGGAGCGGTTTGATCCAAGGTGCCCATGGGACGTTACCGCCCGGAGAAAGCCCTTCATAGAAATCCGTTACGGCTTGTGTATCCGTAACTATTAACCATTCTGGGATGTGTGGTTGGAGTGTCTCCGCCCAATCGTTTTCAGGAGTTGTGAAATAACGCAGCGCGACGAGGCAAGGTATCAGAAACTGTAGCAGTCCCATTGAAGGGATGCAGACCGCGACAATCAACATCATCCAAATGACTGTTAATTCAAGGGCGGAGAATGAAAAGCGGGTGCTACGTGTTAAAAAACGTAGCGGAAGATTGACAATGAAAACAAGCAGGAGCAGCCCGAAGATTGAGCCGACAGGTAGGTGATTACCCGCAATCCTCGAATTTTCTAAAAAATAGTTGTTGTAGGGAGTGATTGCACACATTCCCCCTACTAAAAGCAGACCGACAAGGATAGCAGCGAATCGTATTTTAGGGCGGCGAGGCATATCAAGTTTCCATACGATGTATATCAGTTCAAAACATTATGATATGGATTGAACCGTATGGCGCGGTGCGAAGCAGTTTTCTTCCTACCGCGCTACACACCTGCCACCTAACTAACTTTCTTAATTTTCAGCAAACTCATCATGAAGGGCGGGGTTATGGTTTTCGTAGGTTGGTTGAACCGAAGGTGAAACCCAACATTTTCGGTCTTTAAAGACGTTTCTTGTTGGTTTCGTGTCTCAACCCAACCTACGGGCTATCTTTCTTAATTTTCATCAGGTTCATCACGAAGAACGGGGTTATAGAGACAGAGTTCTGCATCTACAATCCTGCCATCAGGTAACGTATACTGATTCGGAGTGCCGCCACCCCAGGGTGCAGTCCAATCTTTACTGCGTTCTTTATCATCGTCTTTCTTTTGCTGCACAGCTTCCCAAGAGAATCCTCCCATGAGTTGTTCATGTAGGGATGCTTCCACTTCACGATGTTCAGGTTTTCCAGTAAGATTCTCAAATTCGTCAGGGTCATTTTCCAAATCAAACAAGATAGATTCATCTTCAGGGAAAGCGACATATTTATAACGAGGTGTTCTCAACATACGCATCGGTCCGGTAGTCTGGCTTGCCCAGTATTCACTAATTGCGGTGTTTCGCCAACCATCCGAATTTCCAGTCACCAGATTTGATAAGTCCGAACCGTCAAGGTCATCAGGAATCGGTATACCTGCCCTTTCACACAAGGTTGGGAATAAGTCGTTCAATTCCACAGGAGCGTCAATAGGTTTCCCGTGTGTCTCTTCCGACCATGTATCGTATATAATGAGCGGAACTCGTGCAGCTGCCTCATAATAACTGGATTTCCACCATTGCCCATGCTCACCAGCCATTTCACCGTGGTCGGTGGTATAAACAATGATTGTGTTCTCTAATAGACCATCGCGTTCTAAGATCGTCAGTAAATCACCGACACATTCATCCAGAAATTCGCAGCAGGCATAGTAAGCCGCGCGGGCCTTCCGTGTCTCTTCCTCTGTAATAGCTGATGTGTTGAAATTCTTTCGTAATCCCTCTGCATATCGGTGAGTATCCTCCAAGTGTCCCGGTGGGATATTCGGCATGTCCACATTATCGGGATAGTATTTGTCAAGAAGCCGTTTTGGCGCGGTAAGCGGAAAGTGAGGACGACTATAACTTGCGAGCAAAAACCACGGTTGGTCAGCAGGTTGAGACCTTAAGTATTCTATCGTTTCTTCGTTGACTACCCGTTCTTGCAGGAGACTCGATGGAATTTCTGTCACCCCAGCATCCTTTGTGCGATTACGGTTGCCTCGGAGCGGATCACGTTGATGTCCGGCACGTCCGCGCAGATCACCATAGGGGCGCGACTGAAAACCGTTGTGCTGTTCTTTCCCACCAAAGTGCATTTTGCCAACAAGCGCGGTGGCATACCCATGTTCTGCAAAATGTGCAGGCATCGTGAGGTGTTCAGGATACAGGATAGAACCGTTATCCCAAGCGGAGCAACGATGTGCATATTTCCCTGTTAACATACACATCCGTGAGGGAGTACAAAGTGGAAATTGGCAGTATGCCGCATTAAAGTAGTTTCCCGATTCTGCAAGCCGATCAAGATTCGGTGTTTGCACAATATCGTTGCCTTCATACCCCATAGCATGAGGGCTGTGTTCATCGCTCTGGAGAAATAAGATATTCGGTTTTTGAGCCATGCTGCAATAGTCTCCTTTTTCACTGTTCGTATTGTTTTAACAAAGTAGTTCGCCGTGCATGTGGAAGTCAACCCCGAAAGGCAGCGCGATGTCCGACTCGTTTTTGGCGAAATGCCGTGAAAAATCAACAAGCGTGAATCCGACAAGTTGTTTGGTCCCTGGGTGAAACCGTAGAATTAAATCATCTGCGTATTCAACGTAGTCGGTATATTCGGGTTGTCCTCGCGTTACATACAGCACATCAGCTTCCCGATCATAAACAATTTTTAGTTCGTCTTTTTTATTATTCATCTCATGCACTTTTCTAATTGGGTATGCGGTGATAATGAAGTTGTTACGAATCAACTTGACAATAACAACAATGTGAATGTAATTGTAAGATAAGTTATCAAAATCTTTGTATTCTTTTTAAGCTTGTACAGTTTTTAAGAGGCTGTAGAACTCTTCTTGTTAGGTTGATTAGAATGACAGATCGTCTTCTGTAAACGTTTCTGCTTTCCATTTGAGTGGATAGCCAGCTTTTTTCCACGCTTCAAGGATTTTCTCTTTATCTAATTTTATCTTTGCTTTAACGAGCCATTTGGACCCCGGTATTTTTATGAAACAGAGTTTCCTAAATTCCTTCAAGATTTTTGTTGTTGTCAAGACACGTATAGTGTGCCGGTTCTCAAAGTGTCCTGTTTTTGTTGCCTCTTGTTTCGACAACTCTATATTCCCTAAGTCGTGGTCGCGGGTTATCTCATCTACGCCTATATAGAGTTGTTCGAATGCCATATCCGGATCGCCAAATCGTTCACGTGCTTGGTTCAAGTCTGCAAGTCCTAATTCGGTTCTTCGGTGTATTATGTTGCTTTCGGTTTGTTTTACCCGAAATTCTACTTGAAATTTCATCATATGTGTATTTGAAAGGATCTGTAGGAGACTGTTTTCTTTCACCGGTACGGACAGTTAAAAGAATTTCAATGAAATAATTTCTCAATTCCCAGTGATTTTCAAGGATATGCCGCCACCGCTCATTTGTCAACTCAATACGATTACCCCATTTATCAGTGACTTGCCACATAAATACACCTTATTTCCTTTTAGTTTACATGAGTTTTCTGCAATATTCAAGCAGAATTTGGATGGACAAAGACAGACGTATCAACTTTGATTTTACGCCTCACCACGTCTGATCGACAAAAAGAATGAACACAAAGATTCACACGACGCTGAATAAAAATGATTGCCGACTGCTATCTATCTCAATGCACAGGTTCGGCTTTTCGCTTACCGACACCCATCTGAATAGCGGGAAGGATAGTATCTGATATATTGGAAGAGTAGTCAAAAATTGTCCAGCCAGAAGCGCCTAAGAAGCGGACGAGATGAATCTGTCCAATCACAGCATCTGGAGTAAGGAGGGAGTTAGATGCTGTCGCACCGATACCCGGATAAATCGCCACGTCTTTCGGCATGAGGGCAAGCTGATTTTCTAAGAGGTCAGTGAAAAATTTTGTGTCTTCAGTATAGTTCATCGGACAAACGAAGTCAACATAACCTGATTTTGCCCACGCAATCCAATCCTGACCAATAGATGTTACACAGTCAGGATATGCACCGAAAACTGCAGTTGAAATCTTTATGTCCGGCTTTATCTGACGTGTGCGTTTGTGGATCAAACGCACTAAACGGGTAATCTGTTGCGCACGCCATTCAATATACGCTTTCCCGTGTTGTCCCGTTCTTGGTAACACGGATGCAGGCCATTCCTTAATATGTTGTCGCGTCGCAAGCATAAATCTTTTATGGCACTCATCACAATAGCAGGCTCGGCTTCCCGGATAACGGATATAATCGAGATGGATACCGTCAACATCGTAGTTCCGCACAATTTCCGTGATAGCGTTCAATTCTAACAGCACGTTTTCTGGGTTTGACGGACAAAGCCAGTTGATCGGGTCGCCTGTTGCTGAAACTTGGGTGCGTCCGGCATTTCGCAGTTCTTCTACAAACTCTTTCGGTGCACCTTCCAAATTCCATGTAATCTTCCACACATGGATTTCTAATTTGTGCTTATGTGCCGCTTTAACGCATTGCGCAATTTGGTCGCCATATTTCGTGAACTTCGCACTTTGGGGCAACACGCGGCTATCGTAATGTGCTAAACCACCCCATGCCATGTTCGGCAAGATCATGTTAATGCCTGCGGCAGCTAACTCTTTCGCGGAACGTTCCCAATCCCCTGGATATGCACCAAGTCCAGAATGATTCCACAAAGCGCGTCCTTCCGTTTCATCGCTTAGATGCGACAGAAAATACGCTTTTGAAAGCGCATCTTGACTCTCACGTGCTGCAGTCATCGCCTTGTAATAATCCTTACTTGCGTATTCTGTTCGCGCCTGAGTCGTCAAGGTCTTTCCAGATTGTAGTGCTTGTTTTTCTTAAGGAACCCCGCCATACCCTACAAACTTCGTTAAGGTATAAAGACTATTGATGTGTCCGATGGTTGTCATCGCGTCCAATTCACGTTTTGCAATTGCATGCTGAAATTCGGGAACAAGATATCCGAGAAGTGCTGCAAGAAGTTGCGTTTTGGTTCGGATATCATCTGGCAGGAAGACATGGCTGAAAAACACACCTGCTTCACTCATAAAAAACGCCGGATATCCGGTGGGTTCGCCCTCTGCGTTGTAC
>JAPPMR010000546.1 GCA_028818995.1 Candidatus Poribacteria bacterium
CATTGCGTCCCTACGGGACTAAAGAGCATTTCTGATATTCAGAAATCCTTAAGTTTACACCCGGGGAATGCCTAATGGCATTCATACCGTTGATTTATGGGTTTCGCTTCGCTCTACCCGACCTACAATTCGACTATAAATTATTAACGTTTGCAATAAAATGCGCAGAAAAACTGAAAACTAAATAACCCTGTATATAGGCAGGGTTTTGAAAATTTTCAATTTCTAATTTCAATCTTTTGACTGGGTTTCGTAGGGTAGCCAAAAATCAATTTTGTGGTCAGGTTTGTCGTGCGTATTGTGGAAAAAGTTCGTCATGAATGTCACTACATTGCTGAAGATGAATCTTTCGTGTCTCGTCTGCAGTGTCTACCATAGTTGGGAAGAACATACCTGCGCCGGTGTCAATGTTGTATCCACCAGCCGAATGGACGCTCAGATATTGATGCAACGTCTCTAAATCAGGTTCTGTTGTGCAATGTTGGGTGCAATTCATCGTGAACATCCGCCGCTGGGTTCCACCACCAAATGATGCATGGTAGGTGTCGTGATTGAAAATAACTACATCGCCAGGGTTACTTTCTAACGCGATACTTGTTGGGAAATCACGCGGTGGAATACCGAACAACACTTCTGATTGATTTGGATCAATCTTTTGTGCGCGTACAAAGTGTTCTGGGTTTTGGCTACCGGGTATTATTCGCAAGCATCCGGTCTCGCGTGTCAGAGGGTCAAGATAGAAGGCAACTTTACATGCAAAAAGCCTTCCCCAGCTTCCATCGGGGTGCCAACCTGTATTACCTGTATAATAGTTTCCATCGCCGCCAGCGTAGTTGAAATCTTCTCCGATAACTCCACCTATTAGTCCCTTTATACGCTCATCATCAAGCAGTGTACAGAGTTGAGGTCGATGTTCAATGGGGCCTCCGAACATTGTGCGGCGTGTGCCGTCATGTTCCTTACCGCCACCAAATTCTTGGATTGAAATTTCAAATTCTTCTGTAATCCATTCAACTTCGCTTGGCGAAAACATATTGGGTATTGATAGGTAACCGAATGTGTTAAAGAAGTTTACTTGGTGTTCTGTAAGTTTCATGATGTTGTCCTTTCTCAAAATCGGAACTATGGGCGATAGATTACTTTCAAAATTTTGGTGTTGTTACATAACATTATCAGGTGTAGCACTAATTGTCAAGGAATTTGATAATGTTGCATGAAATGTTTGAGATGTGCTTAAAAAATAGACATCAAATCAATTGTGTCCCTAAAAAATGTTCTTCCTTAAATGGAAATGACGAGGCACAGTAACCTCGCCTTACAATATAGTAATTATGTAAATAAGTTCACATATTCTGTAGGAGCGATCTCCGAATCGCGACCTTTTGTGAATGTCGGGAATCGGAGTTCCCTCCTACAACTCAGATGTAAAGTTAATTGTAAAATCTACTATAAATTAAGAAGTCAACAGAATGTTTATGTGTCTCTACGAAAGCCCATCCCAATATTTCCACATATCTTCAGGGGTATCAAACTTGATCTCATCCAAGTCTTTTCTGCGATACCTACCGATAAGAGCGATTCTGACGTTGCGTCCGCAGTTTGGTCCTGCGGTATGGCTCATCTGATGATGCCAGAAACAGACATCTCCACCTTCACCCGTGAATTCATAACTCGGTCCTAAGTCAAATGGAGCAACACCACCGGGGAGACTATCCAAATCATGATGTCTAAAATATTCCGCCCAAATGCGGTGACTTCCAGGCCAAATAGTAAACCCTCCACCTTGTTTCTCAACGGTGTCAAGATAGACGGATGCGCCCAATGTAAATGCCCCTACGACACCTTTAGGCACACCGTTACTCGGTGTATGGTAACCGTCAAGATGTCCAAGTGGTTCGCGCCACTCTCTGTCTGGATCAGGGAAATTGATATGCGGTCCTGCACCACCATCGGGATGCAGTTTGCCTTCGCCTACCATCTCTTCAGCCATAGCAAAGACTTCGTTACCGTAGATTGTTCCCTTGATAACATCTTCACCACCGATAGGGGCGGTGCGGTATCCCTTGCGAATCCAAGATTCTGGGTCGTTTCTATCTTCTTCAAGTGAATCCCAAACTTTATCTAATGCGGCATCAATTTCTGTTTGACTGAGTGCGCCGCGCACAACCAGATAACCGTTCTCTTTGAAAAATTCTTTATCTGCGTCTGTTAACAAAGGCATAGTTTTATTCCTTTCATATTTAAGCGTTGACAATAAATCCGTTTTCTTCAACTGCTTTTTGATACGGTTCTTCATCTATTCTCAGCCCAAAGCCAGGAAGATCAGGGATATTCACATATCCATTAGAAATAGAATAGCTGGAATCGTCTATTCCTGGCGTTGTTGCATGGTCCCATTCAACAAACTCAAATTTTTCTATCTTTGCAGCAAGATGACCCGTAACAAAATTGCCGTAGTAACCGCCGTAGTGATGTGGTGCAGTGCCGACGTTCACCGCATCTAATTCGGGTCCCAACTCAAGCCATCTTGAGAAACCGGGATGAAAAATATCGTATTGCACGATGTCAATAAGCCCGTCTTTCGCCCAATTAACTAAATGAGGGGATGCACCACCTTCCCCATCAGCGATTTTAGTTTTTATTCCTTCGGCGTTCAACCATTCTTTCAACAAGCCATAAACCCGTGCGTCCTCATGGAATGCCTCTTCCATCCAATAGACATTTGCGTCTGCTGCTCCACCTAATACCTGCTTCGTAATGTTGAGATTGTAGCCATTGTTTGCGTCAATTAGGATTGCGGCATCAGGTCCCACTGCTTCGCGCACCGTACAGATAACATCAATATCGCGTTGCGTGCCTTTTTCAAGCGGCATGTGCATTGCCCCACGCCCAACCTTAATCTTATATGCGTTATGTCCACGTGCTTTGCCCTCAAGTGCCTCTGAAGCGATGAGGGCGGCAGCTTCTGCATTGTCTTCAAGATGTAGGTCATCAATGTAGAGAGAAGTATCGTAACACGGTGCTTGAAAATCGCCATTTTCACCAGATAACATCGCATAGACAGGCTTTTGCTCCAACTGTCCGACGAGGTCCCATAGCGGATACTCCATGAACTGATATTCTTCGGTCACACCGTTTTCTGCATCAAACGCTTCGCTTAGCTGAAACCCTACGATTGCCTCTGCTTTCTCACGTGAAATTGACGAAAACCCGATGCCGCTGGCACCATCAGAGGTCGTGATGCGCGCAATCGGAGGGCGCACATGTAAGCCGTGTTCACCGAGCCGTGAGTTACAACCGGCTTTGCGCGGACGTTCACCTGTCAAACGGGCCCACTCAATTCGTTCTATTTTTGCATTTTCCAAAGACGTTCTCCTTACTAACTCAGATTTACCTACATTTGCGTTTGAAGTAGAGCAATGCTCTTTGGGTCTAACTTATTATAGTTTTCAATTTCATATCGGTTGCCATCAGCATCTTTAATGAGGACGCGTCCACTTTCAAGGGTAACTATGTCATATCGGGTACGGATTCCGAACTCAACATCTCCTTGTGTAGTTTCAACATTCCACGTCGTTACACCAAATTGCCCATCAAGTGAGTTGATTTTGATAATTTTCGGCATAAAGTATCGTTTTTGTAACTCATCGGTAAGGACATCGCGTGAATTAGGTGTGAGTTTTTTGACATCTTCAACGATACCGAGTTCGTTACCCTCATCATCTAAAAGCGCAATGTACCGAGTGGTCTCACTTACTGGAAAACTACGCACAGGTTCAACCTTTGTGTGAGTTGTTCCATCTGGAAGTTGGACAACAAGTTCTGCAAACGCGTTCCGACCAATGCTGACCTTGCTTGGATCAAGGAATTCTAATTCATCAGCGACCTTAATTGGTTCATTCATTAGCATCTCTCCCTAATCCTTTTGTAATGCTACCACGCGCGGATTTTGGATAGTTCTGTCTGTTTCTGGCATAGACTTGCATAGGTGCCATCTTTAGCAATTAACTCCTCATGTGTTCCCATTTCGTCAACCTCACCTTCTTTTAACACGATGAGTCTATCGGCATATTTTAGAGTTGACAATCTATGCGCGATTGCAAACACCGTTCTTCCCTGCACAAGTCGTTCCAACGCCTCTTGGATTTTGGATTCCGTTTCAGTATCAACTGATGAAGTGGCTTCGTCTAAAATCAGGATACGCGGATTTTTTAAGATTGCGCGTGCAATAGAGATCCGTTGTCGTTCACCACCAGAGACACGTGCGCCTCGTTCACCAACCATCGTGTCGTAACCGTCAGGGAATTTAATAATGAAATCGTGTGCATTTGCGGCTTTCGCAGATGCGATAATCTCATGCCGAGATGCTCCCGGTTTTGAGTACCCGATATTTTCAGCGATAGTACCTGCAAACAGAAATGGGTCTTGCAACACGACACCAACTTGTTGTCGCAGTGCCTTAATCCGAATGTCTTTACTATTGTGACCATCAATTTCTATTGTGCCTTCATTTGGGTCGTAGAAACGAGTAATGAGATTAATGAGTGTGCTTTTCCCTGCACCGCTGTGTCCAACCAATCCAATCATTTCACCGGGTTGCACTTGGAAACTTACGCCATTTAGTGCGTCTTTCTCGCTATCGTAAGAGAAATAGACATCCTTAAATTCAATCGCCCCTCTGATATTCGCGAGGGCTACGGCATCTTTTTTGTCTGCAACACTTGGTGGCGTATCCAAAATTTCAAACACACGTTCTGCAGAAGTGCCTGCTCGGATAAACCTTTCATTCATTTGGCAGAGGGTATACACGGGTCTAAAGAACTGCATCATATATGATTGGAACATGAACAGGATACCAAGTGTTAAATCACCTTGAAAAATTTGCCATCCCCCAACTAACCAGATTATAATAGACCCTGAATAGGTAATAAATTCCATCATCGGACGGTAAAGTGTTCCAAGTTTTGCTGCATTCATTTCACCAGAAAACACCTGATGGGTTAGATCACTAAACCGACTTATCTCATATCTTTCCCGTGCGAATGCTTTGACAACACGCACCCCGGGGATTGTACTTGCCAGGATTGTACTGATATTCGCGTACCGTTTCCATAAAACATGGTACACTTTGCTCATTTTTTTGCCAAAAAAGATTGTAAAGATGATAAGACAGGGTATCGGAATTAATGTCCATAAAGCAAGTTTCCAATGGTAGGAAAACATGAAAGTACACATAAAAATGATGGTGAAAGTATCGCCGACAATATCTTGTAATCCATTTGCAACGAAGTCTCTGAGTCTGGACACATCATGCGTGATTCTGGACATCAGATTACCGGTGTCGCGTTCATGAAAAAAGTCAATGGAGAGAGCGTTGAGATGTTCATAGGTCTCATTTTGCAGTCGTCGAGTGACATTCTGTCCTACCCATGCCATCATATACCCACGGATGGAAGAAGTTCCCATGGTAAAGACTCTAAGACTTACCATCATAAGAATAATAGCAATTAGGTGTCCAAAACTACCACCGAGTGGCATACTACCGAACCATCCGCTTAACGTATCTGCTATACCTTGCAGTTGTCCCCAAGATGTTTCTGGCAATGCTTGATTAGTAGAGACTGCAGTTCCGACTGGCATCAAAATATTGTCGATCAGTTCTTTACTTAGAATTGGTGGGAGAACTGCCACAAACCGGATTAACAACATCAATAGGAAAGCAGGAATGATGACGTGTAAAAAGGGGACAGCATATTTGAATAGGCGGAAAATAAGTTTACTTTTCTTGACACAATTGACGCAGACACCAGACCAACTGGGAATAGGTTCACCGCACTTTTCACATCGGCTTTTATCGCCGCCAGGCTGCATGCCAGGACCACCATTACCGCGCCTACCACGCCGCCTGCCGCCTGCACCGGGACCGCCTCTGCCACGCGCACCATCTCCTGAATCAGCATCCTTAAGTGCAGATAATTTTTCCAATTCTGAGACAGCAAGGTTGAATTTTGGGGTTAACCTTTTTGAGTAGCGCGCCAATTCAAAGGCATTTTCTGAGGTTGTTACCTTGAGTATGTTATTGCCGTACATCTCAAGGATTTCAATGTCTTCAACGGAGGTGAGGGACACCTCTCGTATGTCGTGTCCAAGGACACCGCTCTGATTGAAAGCAATCAGTCGCTTATCTGTAACTAATAGCCAATCTTTTCCATAAGTGCTGTCAAACCGTAGATCAGTTGAAACAGCAACCTTAATTTCCTCCCCTTTTTCAAGTAGTCCTTGTGCCTGTTTTTGTAGGAGTTCAGGCACTTCTTCCTTTGTCGTTACCTCGTTATTCCCCTTTTTTCGGCGCGGTTTACCATTAAAAGACCCCATCCGGTGGGATCTCCCGCGTCCTGAACTTGACATAGGACCGTGCATAGATAAAACTCCGTAGAATTATTTTAACTTTTCTTTTTAACGAATTTTGAGGGGAAAAGTTGAATAAAATTCGTAATGCTGTGGAGTGTTCTTTAATCTGGATGTTTCCGATTAATCGTCTATTACTTCTAAATCTTGCATCCGTTCAAGTGCGAAGACACGAGTATCTTGACGCAATTCACAAAACCCCTCTACACACAACGTCTGACCAGAATCTCGACTGTTCGGTATATTAAATAACCGATCTGGGACAACTGTGCGCGTCATCCACGTCTTAGCGTTCGGTTTCTTATAGTCAAATCGTATTCTCCAATTGTTGTCAATAGCAGATCGGATCTCCTTAACTTGTGGCGCGAACTCTGATTGGGACGGATTCAGGGTAAAACTATCAAAAATATCACCTTTACCGTACATACTGTCATGACATACCTTGCAAATCAATTCGAGATTATCCAATTCGTTGGTTCCACCTTCACATAAATCAATTTCATGTATCAGATAAACGTCCCGCTCTTCTCCACAACTTAAGCAAATTGAACCGTTTTGCTGGATGAGGTGACGTTTGCGCTCATTCCAATCCGGTGGCCAACTTGGATAAAAATTGTAAATTGAAGCTAAAATGCCTTTTAATTTTGTTAGTTCATCGGATAAACTTTTTACCTCTTTCTCTGGCATCACATTTTCATCTGGAACTTCGTCCCGCACAAAGAGAGACAAAGTGAGTTGTGATCTCTTTTGACGCAAAATTCCTTCTATTTCTTCTTCCTGCATTTGCAGCTTGAGCAGACAAGAAGTGTGAAGATGATCGCCATTGGAAAGCATCATGTCGTATTCATAGTCGGCATATTGCTTACACACGGTACAGAAAACCATTTTCAATCCTTATTTTAATCGTCATAACTTTCTGCTGAGGGACGTTCCTGCATAACAGGAATAACATAACTCCGAATCTTAAAATTTTCTATTTCCTCTGTCTCAGCACGTGGTTCTGGATTGGTTCTATGGTCAAAGACAACATAGTAACCCTCCGTTGCACCTTCCAATTTGGGATATGATGCAAGTTGCCGCTTGCCTTTCTGATAACTCACTTCGCCTCTCCACACCTTTGTTTCAACCACGTATTTTCGTTGATTATGTGTGATGAGTAGGTCTATCCTACCGCGCCCGGTTTGCACCTCAATGTGCATAAATCCACCTACCAACCGTACAAACTGCTCAAGATACGCAAGCAGCAGATGTCTACCTACAGATTCTTGCGGTGTGTTTGGCACTTGGAGTATCTTAAAGCCCACCCTTGCAATGAAATCTCGGAAGTTATCAAGCAGCGCACCCATCTCTATGTGTCC
>JAPPMR010000845.1 GCA_028818995.1 Candidatus Poribacteria bacterium
TGTAAATAAGTTTACATATATTCTGTAGGAGCGATCTCCGAATCGCGACGAAACCCTTGTTAGTCGGGAATCGGAGTTCCCTCCTACATCTCAGATGTCCAGTTAATTGTAGAATCCACTATAATACCTACTGGTAGGTGCTTTGATGAAGATTGATTATTTTATTCAGTAATTTTTCGTCTACACAAGTCATGTGTCCGCCTTTGCTGGCGAGGTTTCCTAACCTTGCCAAACTACCGATTTATTTTTTTAAACTTCATGTAAGCGCGTTGATTGACAGTATATCGTTAATCACAAAATCCATTATTTCAACTGTATCTACGGAGGTGTAAATGTCAGGATACTATCGATTCCCAACTATTTCCAATGAAACCATTGTTTTTGTTTGCGAAGATGATTTGTGGACAGTCCCTATAAGTGGAGGCGTTGCACGAAGGCTTACATCTAATCTTGGTGCAACAGGATCGCCACAGTTATCCCCGGACGGTGAACGACTTGCATTTGCAGGACGTGAAGAAGGCCCATCAGAAGTTTACGTTATGCCCGCACTCGGCGGCGAAGCTAAACGGCTTACTTATCAAGGAAGTAATGTTAGCATTGTTGGTTGGGATGCTGATGGCGAAAACATACTTTATTCCAGCGGCGCGGGGTCTGCATTTGGTGCATGGATATGGAGCATTTCTCCTGATGGTGGCGAACCGCAACGTTTACCTTATGGACCCGCTAACCACATCGCATTCGGAGAAAACGGTGGCGTTATACTCGGCAGGTTAACACGCGAACCAGCACGCTGGAAACGCTATCGTGGTGGCACAGCCGGACAACTCTGGATAGACGTAGATGGTGATGGACAATTTCAACCACTTGCACCTGTTGATAGTAATTTTACCACACCGATGTGGATTAAGGATCGCATCTATTTTATTTCCGACCATGAAGGCGTAGGCAATATCTACTCCTGCCAAACCTCTGGCGAGGACATTCAACGACACACACATCAAGAAACCTACTACTGCCGTTCAGCGCAAACAGATGGTACTCAGATCGTCTACCACGCAGGTGCAGACCTTTGGATATACAATATTAAAGAAGATACCAATCATCAAGTTGACGTTGAATTCCGTAGTCCGCGTATCCAGCGACAACGTAAATTTGTAAATGCTTCACAGTATCTGCAGGATTATGCGCTATCTGCTGATGGCAGATCTATTACCTTAACTTCTCGCGGTAAACTTTTTACAATGGCAAATTGGGACGGTGCTGTGCTACAGCAGGGCAATCGCAACGGCACCCGCTACCGCATGCCGCGATGGCTTAACGATGGAAAGAGCGTTGTCACCCTCTCCGATGCTGGCGGCGAAGAAGTGCTTGAAATTCATACCTGTGATGGTAGTGAAGAGGTCCGCCGTCTTGATGAACTTGACATCGGACACGTTAGACAACTCGCTGTTTGCCCACAAGGGGATAATTTGAAAGATCAACTCCTCATCGTTAATCACCGTTTTGAACTCCTACATATAGAACTCGAAACACCAGAACTTCGTGTACTTGACAAAAGCCTTTATAATCGCATCCAAGGTGTAAGTTGGTCGCCTGATGGAAAATGGATTGCCTATAGTTTTCCTGCAACAGAGACCACATCTTCAATCAAACTTTGCAATGTTGAAAGTGGAGAAATGTCGTATATCACCCAACCTGAGTTCAGCGATTTTGCACCTGCATGGGATCCTGATGGAAAATACCTCTATTTTCTTTCACAGCGCGAATTCGATCCTGTCGGGGACGCACTGCACTTTGACCTCGGATTTCCTACTGCGACACGACCAATGTTGGTAACGTTGCAGAAAGAATTACGAAATCCGTTTTTGCCTGCTACGCCGTCACCTGAGGACGAAAAAGAAAAAGAAGACAAGGAAAAAGAGGATAAGGATAATGAGGATAAGTCTGACGAAAAAGACGGTGATAAGAAAAAGAAAGCTGAAGAAAAAAAGAAAAAACCTATCACCATAGAGTTAGAAGGCATTGAACAACGTGTTATTGCTTTTCCTTATTCGCACGGACGTTATAGGCAAATTGCTGGTGTTGAGGGTAAAGCGATTTTCACGTCTTTTCCTGTTCAGCACGCGACTAACGCGCCAGGTGAGGAAGATTCAAGTGCTAAAGGGAAACTTCACGCTTACGATTTCAAAGAACAGAAAAAGGAAGTGCTTGTCCCAAATATTGACTCTTTCCAACTTTCGCGTGAATACAAAAATCTTTTATATCGCACAGGAAATCGGTTACGTGTGATCAAAGCGGGCAAAAAAGCTGAAGATGACCAGAAAGGCGAAAACAAGGGTGGCACTAACCGACACAGTGGTTGGATAGATGTCAACCGTGCCAGACCTTCCGTTATTCCTTCTGCCGAATGGAAACAGATGTATCGTGAGGCGTGGCGACTTCAGCGCGACTATTTCTGGACTGAAGACATGTCCGATGTTGATTGGGAAAACGTGTATGAACGTTATCTTCCTGTACTTGAACGGGTTGCGACCCGTGCGGAATTTTCCGATCTGATGTGGGAGATGCAAGGAGAACTTGGCACTTCACACGCGTATGAATCTGGTGGTGATTATCGCAGTTCCCCAAACTACGCACAAGGATTTCTCGGTGCTGATTATGTTTACGATCCTGAGAACAACGGCTATCGCATCACGCACATTGTGCGAGGCGATACATGGAATGAGAGAAGAGATTCACCGCTCAACGCACCAGGTATCAATGTCCAAGAAGGGGACATTCTCCTTTCTATCGGGGGGCAACAAGTGAGTGAAAATGTGTCTCCGGGTGAACTATTGGTCAATCTTGCTGGACAAGAGATTCAGACCACGTTTAAAAATGCCAGTGACGGTGAAAAACGCGTTGTAACGATCAAGGTGCTCGGCGGTGAAAGTGAATTACGATACCGAGAATGGGTCGCGCAAAATCGCAGATACGTACACGAAAAAACGGATGGCAAGATTGGGTACGTCCATATTCCCGACATGGGAAGACGGGGATATGCTGAATTCCATCGTGGTTATCTTGCTGAAGTAAGTTATCCGGGACTCCTCATTGATGTCCGCTATAATGGAGGTGGAAATGTTTCACAACTGATTTTAGAAAAGTTGTCTCGCCACCGCATTGGATATGCTGTTCCTCGATGGGGCACGCCGCACCCTTACCCTGCTGCGTCTGTGTTAGGTCCAATGATCACTGTCACCAACGAAAATGCGGGGTCTGATGGCGATATTTTCTCACACTGCTTCAAATTGATGAAATTAGGGAAGCTTATCGGTAAGCGAACATGGGGTGGCGTTATCGGTATTTCGCCACATCAAGGTTTTGTAGATGGCGGTTCAACAACGCAACCCGAGTACTCTTTCTGGTTTGTTGATGTTGGGTGGAACGTTGAAAACTACGGTACCGACCCAGACATTGAAGTGGATTATCGTCCGCAGGATTATATGGCAGAAGGGGATCCACAACTTGATAAAGCGATTGAGATTCTCCTTCAAGAGATGGAAGAGAATCCGCCGGAACTCCCCGATTTTGGTGAGCGTCCGCGTTTAACATTGCCAACCTTACCGAAAGCGTAATAGGAATATATCAGAACAAACTCACTGTAGGCGCGCTTACAAAGCGCGCCTTTTCTGTTTAATGCTTACAAACAGTCTTTTGTAGGAGGGCTTGTAAGTCTGAATTATCTGCATAAAACACTCAGAAAACGGAACTAAATGAATTTAGTAAAAACGATTGACATCCACCTTCTCATGCGTTAAAATGCTGTGAGAGCATTCGCAGAAAGTTGCTTATTTTATAGGCACAGTAAGGCACATAAACCAATTTTGCTAATTAACAAAAGGGCAGTAAGTATGATTCCCGCTATCACAAAACTACTCATAAAAATTGAACAACTTGAATGGGATTTGGCAGAGATAAAAAAGGAGTTGGAAGAACTTCAAGCCCCTTTCATGAAGTCGCTCACACCCGAGGAGCGTCAAGCAGCGCGCTCCGCACGAGTCCGAGCACAAAATAAAAGACGGCGTTCGTTACGCAGAAAACGTGATCCTGAAGCTAAAACCCTCACCGCTGAAGAACTTCAGCAGCTTCTTTTGGAGGAAGGGATAAACCCAGAAGATAACCTTGGCAGTCGTGCTATCATTGAGGAACGGGAGAAACGGAGACCGTGAATTTTTTCTGGTTAGATGCAAGTGCAGGTATCAAAAGGTACGTTGTAGAAGGAGGATCACCGCTCATCAACCACCTCTTTGCTCGTGTTCCCTTGGATAAAATGTTTTGTTTGCTTGAAGGTGTTGGCGAAATCATTTCTATCATTGTCCGTATTAGGAATAGAGGTAAAATTACCATAGCAGGCTTTAATCAGGCAAAACAGTTATTTGATAATGAGATCATTCATCGCAATGAAGTTCAACTGGTATTGGCAACCGAGGATCAAATAACCGATTCGTGGGATCTCATTGAAAAGCATTTTATCAACAGTACTGATGCCATTTTACTTCAATGTGCGCTTGATAGAGTTAACGAACTGCGAATAGAAGGAGATAATCTGGTTCTTGTGAGTTCCGACAAACGCCTTATCAGAGCAGCACAAAGCGAAGGATTACTCATATTTAATCCTGAGACCAATAGTCAAGCAGCCTTAGATGTACTCATCGATCCACCATAGCAAACCACCATGAACATACTCTGTGCGAACGTAGGCAGCACCTCGTTCAAATACCAAATCATAGACATGGAAACAACCACCTCTCTTGTTAAGGGAGGTGTAGAACGTATCGGCAATTCGCCATCAGCATTCACACATGCAGTGCCGGGCAAACCGTCCCGTGAAGGTGAAATTGATGCCCCATCACACACTGATGCGATTGCTCATGCAATGAAACTCATTACCGACCCCGAAGTCGGTTGTCTTACAGACCTCAACCAATTGGACGGTGTTGGATTCAAAACCATTCTTGCCAAAGGGTACTGGCGTTCAGCACGGATTACAGAAGAAGTTATTGAAGCATTGGAAGCATCTACACCGCTTGCACCGATGCACAACCCTGCCTATATCGCCTCTATCCTTGCCTTTCAGGAACTCCTTCCGAATACACCACTCGTTGCTGTCTTTGAGACATGGTTTCACCAAACTATTCCAGATTACGCCTACGAATTCGGCGTGCCACGTTTTTGGGTAGAAAAACACGGCATTCGCAAATACGGATTCCACGGCGCATCGCACCGCTACATTTCCGAACGCGTGCCGCAGATGCTTGGACGCGAAAGCGGAGAAGGACTTCGGATTATATCTTGCCACCTCGGGGGCAGTTCCTCCATCTGTGCCATCAAAGACGGAAAATCTATTGACACGTCAATGGGCGCGTCAACACAATACGGCATGATACAATCCACGCGCTGTGGAGATTTAGATACCTTTGCTGTCCTATATCTTATGGATAAAGACGGATTCTCTACCGATGAAATTCGTCAGCAATTGATTGAGGAGTCGGGAGTAAAAGGTATCTCTGGTACCAGCGGTGACATGCGCGATGTAGAAGCGGCGATAAATTCTGGTAACGACAACGCTCGTTTAGCCTTAGAGACTTATGTTTACGGTGTAAAAAAATATATCGGTGCGTATATTGCAGCGCTTGGTGGGGTTGATGTCATCGCTTTTGCTGGTGGTATCGGGGAAAAAAGTGCCACGACACGCGCTCAAATTTGCGAAGGGCTTGAATGGTGTGGTATCCATTTAGATGTTGAGAAAAATCAGAAATCAACTGGAGAAAACGACCTATCTACGGACAACAGCCGCACGAAAATCCTCGTTGTTTCTACGAATGAGGAACTTATTGTATCACGTGAAACTGCACGGGTACTTTCTGCTTAAATCTTTTAGGTTCACCCATCTCGACGCGGAGTTTCTACATCAAATATTCCCGTTCTCTAAAAATTCGGATAGCAAGCCACATTGCTCCTACCGTCAGCAAGCAGATTACTAACGCTGCCACCCATACTGTCGGAGGCGTATTTCCTAACAAATCATCAAGCATATCACGCCGCAATTTAAAATCCGGAAATATCGTCATAAGGTAATGTGTTACTGAAATTCGCTTGATACCCATCGGCATCAGTGGAATTATCGTAATCCGTTCCCAACCGAACACGAAAAGCAATCCCCACAGCACCGGATGCTTATATCGAGCAGATAAAAGCACAGCGAAAGCACCGTAGGCTAAAAATCCCAATGCCATTGAGCCAGTATAACGAAAACTCATTCCTAACACCAAAAAACGATCTCTTAGTTTCGGATGCGTCTCCATAATTCCCGTTAGAAGCAGATGGGATATACTGATGAGTACAACGGTTCCTATCATATAGGCTGCGAATTTGCTGAGCAGAATCAACGATTTACGGAGCGGACGCATCTGGAGATATGTTAAACCTTTGCCATCAATTTCATCCGAGACGATTGCTGAACCGTAAAATATTGCACATAAATTCGTCAAAAATCCATAATAAACAAACGTTATATTCGGGATAAAACCGTTCACCAAACCCGATCTTCGCGCATAAAATCGAACCACAAGCGCGATAACAAGCGGTAATAGACCGCCAATTAGAATCAGAAGTCCTCGCCGACTCCAAAATAGTTGGCGAAGCGTCAGTTTAAATAGCGCGAAATAGGCAAGAAATGAATTGGGGTTGGAAGCCATTTATAGCCTCAGAGCCATTCAGTTCTCCAGTAATTTCTAACTTTTCTCAAAGGTATCTTCCTGTAGGAGCGAGCTCCAGCTCGCGACCCTGTCCAAAATATTGAGAAAACTCAAAAACTGAATAGCTCTGTTTATAGTCTTTCAAAAATTGATTTTTTCTACATATCATAGTAACATAAAAACGCGGATTTTACAATCCTTTGTTTAGGAAATTGGAGTTTTGTCACAGGATTTTCTTTAAAAATCTATTGATATGATATAATACCTACAGATAACAAGCATTATTGGAACTTGAAAGGATAAATATGCTTAAAATAATTGATACCCACCAACATCTTTGGGATACATCTAATTTGGAATATCCATGGTTAGAGGGATTTGACTTACTCAAGCAGCAATATACACCACAGGATTATCGCGACGCTATTGGCGATATAAACGTTGTCAAGTCAGTTCACGTTGAAGGTGATCCTGCAGAAACGCACGTTGTCCAAGAAGTGGAATGGCTAACGCGCATCGCAGAAACAGATGGGATGATAGGTGCTATCGCCGCTGCCGCACCACTTGAAAAGCCAAATGTTGAGGCTATTCTTGAAGAACTCGCGGCATCCGATCTTGTCGTTGGTATCCGTCGGATGGCATGGCACCATCCAGACAACCAATTTTACGCCACTCCTGAACTAATTAACGGTGTCAAATTATTAGAAAAATATAATCTCTCTTTTGAACTCTGCGCTAAACATGATCAACTCCCTGCCGCCATCGAATTGGTTAAAGCCACATCAGACATCACACATGCTGTCAACCACTGTGGCGGTCCAAATATAAAAGACGGTGAATTCGAACCGTGGGCAACCCACATGCGCGAACTCGCCGCCTTTGACAATGTTTACTGCAAAGTATCAGGTATTGTAACAACCGCCAGCGAAGACTGGACACCAGAGGAACTAAAACCTTACATCCGACATCTCATAGAAGTTTTTGGTTATGACCGCCTCATGTTTGGTAGCGACTGGCC
>JAPPMR010000958.1 GCA_028818995.1 Candidatus Poribacteria bacterium
CCGGTATCTTTGGTAACACCATAAAGCATTGTACCATCAGCAGTCAAGCGTTCCATAACGAGATTCGTTCCCTCTGCATCGGTGACGGTATGCCAATGCCTTCCATCATCTGATGTAATGATACCTGCGTCTGTTGCTACATACACGGTAGACCCAGCAAGCACAATATCATTAAAAGAGTTAACATGAAATGGCAGAGCAGGTGTAAGATCAACCCAGTTATTTCCTTTATCAAACGATACGACAAGGTGACCATCCCGTTTCCCGACGTAGACGGTATTACCTGAAACTGCAAGTTTGAGTTTTCTTTTGGCAATATCCAAAGTCAATTCAACGGTTTCTTCTTGTTCAGTGTCGTACCATTCTGGATCACCCAACTTCCACCGGAAGAGCTTATAGTTATATTCAACGTAGAACGTGTCGTCGGTAACTGCAAACGCTCCGTGTAACCCCCTTTCTGTAAGGTCACTTCTAAGTTTACTTTTTGGTTGTGTAAACAGTTTAAGAAACTGAGTTGCGCCAAGAGCTCTTCCTTCAGACATCAGTACCTCTAAGTTCAATGAATTAAAAGCTGGCATACCCTGAATCTGCACAAGCGTCCTACCATCACTGGATAAGCGATAAATACGTGTATAATAACTGGGATATACATTTTCCTTACCCTTTGCATAAAGGACATTATCGTGCTTAATAATTTGGGTGATATGCGGTGGTGTTTCACTGTTAGGTTCTGTCATTGGTATCGCTATTTGAACGGGTTTCCAGGAATTGCCGCCGTCATCGGTTTTTTGAATTTGATCTCTGTATCCTGTTGCTAATTCCATTCTTGCATAGAGAGCAGCAGGTGGACTTTGATCTTTATCACTCTTTTTAAAAGCGATTAGATCATATATATTTTCTTCCTCTTGCTTGATGTTCATCTTGTGCCATGATTCACCGAGATCAGTGGAATAATGGAGTCCGTTTTCACTACTGATATAAATAGTGTCCTTTTTCACTATCGCAACTGGAGAACCACCTCCCATTGTCGGTGATGTGTTATGTGCTTGTGGACTCAGCCAGGTATCTCCACCGTCAATTGAACGCACCATCCCCTGTCCCATCGCTAAAAGCGTATCACCAACGGCAATAAGTTTTATATTAAGAAAATCAACATTTATATGCCAAGCATTTGTAGGTGTAATGTCTTGCCACGAATCCCCGAGATCCGTTGATCGAAATATTCCCCAAGTACGTTTCAATTTTTGAGAAACTTTCGAATCCCACCTTGCAGCAACATAGAGTTTTCTGTCGGTTGCTGCAGTTGAAATAACGTCGCCAATCGTGACTGGGAATTTCAAGCGTTTCCAACCGTCACCACTGTAACGGTAACAGCCATTGTTAGTTCCCGCAAAAATCGTGTTCTGGATCTCAAATAATGATTTGATTCTCCCCATCAACTCATCGCTTATGTTTTTCCATGTTTTGCCTTTGTCCTGAGACCGGAGAACATCACTCCCAGAAGTGACGTAAAACGCTTGTTTCGTTAGGACTAATTTGTACCTCCCCTTTTTCCAAGAATAGAGTAAATCCCAAGTTTCACCGTCATCATTTGAAGTTAAGAGTTCATTATTTGGCAAAAAGTACAAAGTATTGTTCCACTTGGATATAGAGGCTCCACCTCCAAAGGAAGTGAATTTGTCAATGTGGATTCGTTGCCAAGTGTTTTTTCCTGTTGCTAATTTGTAGACAGAAATATAACTCATAATTACATAGAGATCCCCATCAGGAGTAGCGTGTAGGTTATTTGCTGGGGCACCACTAACTTGTTTTGCCTGAATCCACTTCTGTTTTTGATTAGACATGTCTTCTCCTTCCGCCTGCGTGGCGGTTAATAATATTTCATCGGGTTTCTGTCCGTTATTATCGCTTTCATCAAGTGCCTTTGAATTTCCAATCTGACGACGAATATCTGGCATCACCTCAAGATTTAGCACAATAGGCGTGTCAACAAGTTCAACTGTCATCTCAGTCTGTGCATCTAATGTATAAGGCTGCTGAAAACGGAGTAATTGTTGACTACCTATTCCAAGCATAAACACAATTAAAATAGCACTTGTAGCAGCAATTGCCCACGGCACGAAAGGGTTGCTTACTGAAGGCGTAGGTTTTAGACGGGAAACTTCTTGCATGATGTTATCGGTTAGGTTCGGTGAAAGTTGGAAATAGTCGAGTGCTTCTTTAATCATCGTTTCCTCTTTCTTTAAACGGTTCCGCGCACGTTGCAGTCGACTCTTAATCGTTCCCGCAGATACTCCTAAGAACCTGCTAATCTCTTCGACTGTCATCTCACCGAGGTAGTGGAGTGTCATCACCGTACGTTCGCTCTCTTTCAACTTCGCGAGGAGTCTCTTGACCACTTCGCGTTGTGATTCAACTGCGGTTTTAACTCGTTCTTCTGCGACATGTCGGGAATAAGCATCTCTTTGTATCATGGTTGTCTCTGCGTCCTCCAACGGTTGTGTTCGTATCCGTTTTTTGCGGAGCCAAGCGTAGCATCGGCGCGTCGCAATCACATAGAGCCACCCAGAAAACTGGTTTGCGTCTTTCAGGGTGTGAAGTCTCTGATACACTTTCAGGAAGGTGTCCTGTGTAATCTCTTCGGCGATGTGGAAGTCTCCAATTTTTCGCCAAGCCAGCGCGTGAACCGGCTTTTGATACTTTTTCACAAGCTCAGCGAAAGCGTTTTCATCACCAGCAAGAACTTGTTGAATCAGTTCAACATCGTCGTTTTTCATCGGGTGCCTCCAGAAAGAATAGGTTCAATTTTTCATACTGAACCCTTGTGACGCGACTTAGGAGGAAAACGGTTGCATAATTCTGCATGTTTTAATGGGATGGTCTAATGTGTAGGAATATTATTTTAGCAGATTAGGACCGTTTGTCAAGATGTAGGAATTACTTGGACAGGTTGTCACAGAGGTTTTGTTTGGAAGTTTATCAGATATAAACACCTCAGAACACCTTTAATAAAGAATAACAGACACGATCAAGGATGAGAATGTTATTGGAAAAATAGTTTCTTTAGTCAGAAATACTCCATAGGAATATGGCACCGTCAATACTGCCACTGGCGAGCATTTTGCCATCTGGCGAAAAAGATAGAGCATTTACTCGATTGATATGTCCTTTGAAGGTCGTTAATTCGTTGCCGGTAGAAATATTCCACAACCGAATTGTACCATCCGTACTCCCACTCGCAAGAATTTTGCTATCAGTGGAAAATGCCAAAACGGTCGCAGAATCATTTTGTCCTTTAAAAGGTGCCAGTTGTGTGCCAGTCCCAACATCCCACAGTTGGATGCTAACAGAATTGTTGATGCTTGCCAGAATTTTGCTATCCATAGAAAACACTAAGGCATTGGTTTTACCTGAAGTGAGACTTAACATCTGGGTTCCAGTACTTGTATCCCACAGGCGGATTATTCCGTCGTCACTTCCACTCGCGATCATTTTACCGTTGGGAGTGAATGCCAATGCGTTAATTTTATCAGTATGTCCCTTGAGAGTGAAGTGCAATTGACGGCGCGGATCCTCCCATACCTCCCATAGGAGTACGGTGAATCTATAATCTTTAGTAACTTCTTTCGAATTTAGAACAGTGGCAATCATATAACCATCTTGAGAAAATATGACTGGCTTCGTCGTTGAGGTAGCCTTTCCTGAACGTATTTGTCCTGATAGATCTGGTATTTCTCCTCGTGTGATTCCAACTTGAAAATTAGACAATTTATCTCCAGTATGTGTATCCCACACGCTCAACATGCCAAGTACACTCTCCTTGACAAACACATCACGGGTTTCATTCGCAAACACACGGGTTTCTTTCGTAAACGTAAACGCTTTGGCACTGGTCACTGAGCTACCATCAGGTGAAAATACTAAAACAGCGTATTCATTAGTGTTTACACGTTTAGAAAGTTCCAAATAGGTAAGCGAGTCCAATAACTGAATATTAGTAAGTTGGGTAAAGGTAAGCGAGTCCAATAATCGAATTGCCGAACCCTGCCTGACTGCTAATATCTTGCTATCTGGTGAGAACGTTAATACGCCAGGCGCTGGTATATGTCCTGTTGGAAAAGAAAACAACACTTCACCGGTATTAACATCCCATACTTGGATTTCACCGTTCCAGTACGCCCCCGCAACTGTCTTAGAATCTGGTGAAAATGCCAATTCCTGAATTGCGCCATCTATCTTTCCACTAAGTGTCGTGCAAAGTGTTTTAGTCGCAACATGCCATAACTCAATTTCACCGCCCCGCGTCTGACAGGCCAAGGTTTTACCATCTTTAGAGAACGTAAGGATTCCCCGAAGGCTTGGATTATGAGTTAACGTTTTTAGCAAATTTCCGGTAGTTACATCCCATAAACGGAGTGGAGCATTAGAATAATCAGCAGAAGCAAGAAGAGTACCATCTGGTGAAAATGCCAACTGAGAGATACGATCTTTATGGTCTTCAAGTGTTTTCAAGTGCCGTCCGGTCATAGCATCCTCCAACCAAATTTTACCAAACACATCCCCAACTGCAAAAATGCCTTTGTTGTCAACATTGCTAAGGTATAAGTCTGCAGCTATAACTTCATGTCCCATAATGTATTTCGGTATTCCTCTTAAATCACTTGAGTGTGCAGGACGGAAGTCCTTTTTTACGCCAGTGGTAATATCCCATAAACGAACTGAACCGTCGTAATTTTCAGAGAGAAGGGTTTTGCCATCGTCAACAATACTTAGTGCTTTTATCAAAACCCCCTCTTTTTTAAAAGTCTTTAAAAGTTTTCCAGTAGTTGTATCCCACAGTAAGATTTTACTAGTCAATCCAGTTGCTAATGTTTTACCATCGGGAGAGAACGCCACTTTCCCTATGCGTGAGGTATGATTATGATCAGTTAGCAGTGCAAGTTCAGTGCCAGTGTGAACATCATATATCCAAACCCCTGTAGTACTGCCCACTGCAATTCGAGTTCCGTCTGGTGAAAAACTTATGCCATATATGCGTCCTTTGGCGAGGCGTGCTGTCGCCTTTTCCGGTAAATTCCACTGAGTGTAGTCACCTTTTTTATTTAAAGCCTGATTCGCTTCCTTTTCATTACCATCGCCTCTACCGCCTGTATCGGAATGCTCCACTAATTGGTTTTGAACGTCCAGTTTTACCTCAACATTTTGGGCAATAGGCATGTCAATGAGTTCAATTGTTCTTTCGGATTGCGCATCTAAACTATAAGGTTGCTGAAAATTTGCTAAGTATTGACTCCCTATACCAAGCATTAGCACAATCATAACTGTACTTGCAGCACCTATCACCCACGGGAGCAAAGGTTTGCTGCCGGAAGGTGCAGCAGGTTTTAGGCGATTGACCTCTCGCATAATGTTATCAGTTAAGTTTGGTGAAATTTGGAAATTGCTAATTGCTTCTCGGATCATTGGTTCCTCCTTTTTCAAGCGGTTCCGTGCGCGGCGAAGTCTACTTTTAATCGTATTTGCGGATACACCTAAAAACTCGCTCATCTCCTCACATGTCATCTCACCAAAGTAATGAAGTGTGATGACGGTGCGATCACTTTCCTGCAACGTCTCAAGCAATTTTTTGACGACTTCCTGCTGTTCTTTGTCAACAGTTTTCGCCTGTTCCTCAGCAACATGTCTTGAATAAGCATCTTTGTTTGTTGCTGGTGTCCCTACATTTTCCAGTACTTGTTTCTGCAGACGCTTTTTGCGGAACCATGCAAGACATCGACGTGTCGCAATAACATATAGCCACCCTGCAAACCGCTGCGGTTCTTTGAGCGTGTGAAGTCTTTGGTAGGCTTTGAGGAAAGTGTCCTGCGTAATATCTTCTGCGGTGTGAAAATCGCCTACTTTCCGCCAAGCGAGCGCGTGGACCTGCTTTTGATATTTCTTCACTAATTCGGAGAAGGCGTTGTTATCGCCTGCAAGTGTGCGTTGAATCAGTTCAGCGTCATCGCTTTTCATCGGTAACCTCCGCAAAAGAATAATTCCAACAATTCATATCAACATCTTGTGACGCGTGAAACAACAAAACGGGTGCATAATTCTGCATGTTTTAGTGGGATGGTGAGATACTATGGAGTACTATTCTACCAAATGAGGTGGATATGTCAAGATGTGAGTTTTTGGAGGATAGGTTAGGTGGGAAAATGTTCCAGTTTTTGGCAAATTATTGTAATCCAGATTCTATAGATATATTCGCGAGAAAAGAATTGACACTCTCCTTTTCATTGAACGAATTGCCGATAGCACCCAATTTAAAGACTTTGCCTTGATCAAAACGGTGTGTAATTTTTCCTGCTTTGCCGCTCGGAATACCTGACGCTGAGGCGAGCGCTGTCTGAGGAATTCGTTCTGAGGGAAGTTCAGTGTTGCTATCAAATAAGTTGAATGAACCAGATGTCTCAGCACTCCCGACCCAAATATCAATGGTGAGCGTGCCGCCATCCTTGAATGCTGTCACATCAATTTCAACAATAGTGTAGTCCTGAGAGTGTGTGTCAGGTGTTCGGAAAATGCCCAAGACATTTTGCGAAGGCTGTTCACCGTTAAGGACAATATTCTCTACCTGGGTAGATAAAGCGTTATCTGATTTTGGAGTGATCCCTTCGCTTTTACCGGAAACATCAGACTGCCCTAATTGATTTCTTGCATTCGGCCTTGACGGGACATTCAAGACAATGGAATCGTCAATGATTTCAACTTTTATTTCTGATGTGGCATCAAAACTGTAGGGTTGTTGGAAACGAGCAAAGTATTGATTACCTATTCCCAACATCAGGATCGCTACAACGAAGGTTGAAGCAGCGAGTGCCCACGGTAACAAAGGTTTACTTGCAGAAGGCGCAGCGGGTTTAAGATGGGGAATTTCTTGCATGATATTATCGGTTAGGTTAGGTGAGATTTGGAAGTGTTCAAGTGCTTCTCTGATTATCGTTTCCTCTTTTTTTAGACGTTGTCTGGCACGTCTAAGACGACTTTTTATTGTACTCGTTGATACGCCTAAAAATTTGCTAATTTCTTCACATGTCATTTCTCCAAAATAGTAAAGTGTCATCACCGTACGCTCACTATCTTGTAACTTTGCAAGCAGCTTTTTAGCCACTTCGCGCTGCGTTTCAGCAGTAGCTTTTGCTCGCTCTTCAGCCACATATCGGGAATATGTTTCACCTTCTATCAACTCAATATCTGTATCTTCCAACGCTTGCGTCTGAAAGCGTTTCTTACGAAGCCAAGCGAGGCAACGACGTGTAGCAATTATATAAAGCCATCCAGAAAACTGATTTGGATTTTTCAGACTTACTAATTTCTGATATACTTGCAAAAAGGTGTCTTGTGTTATTTCTTCAGCAATATGGAAATCTCCAATTTTTCGCCAAGCCAGCGCGTGGACTTGCTTCTGATATTTTTCAACCAAAGTAGCAAAAGCACTGTCATCTCCTGCAAGGATGCGGTCAATCAGCACAACATCATCGTTTTTCATAAGACACCTCAAATTAATGCTTCATTAATATTATATCATCAATGTAGTATACTGATGCAATTTAAACAAGTGCTTTCTGCCACCACACTCATTAGAGATTCTTACATAGATATTCAAGGCATTGCTGCTTATGAGTGGATTCTCAGAGATTCAGTTGCACCTCTGAGAATCTGCCCACAAGGAATAGCGGTTATAGCAC
>JAPPMR010000900.1 GCA_028818995.1 Candidatus Poribacteria bacterium
ACAATAGCCAACACCGTCCCTTTAACGTTTCGGAGATACACAATAGTATCTACCGATGTTGAAGTCGGGGAGAAATAAACATAATCCGCGCCAGAAGTAATTTGTTGGACTACACCGTTATGTGTTGTAACTAAAGCCGCTATCGTAACACCTTGGTTGAGTGGTTGCGGGATTCCCATGATTCCACCCGTTCGCGATACCATAACTTGCCCACCCGTTGAAGTTGTAGGACTGGCAGTTCTCCCTGCCGAAGCTATAGGATTTTGTGTGTCAAAAGTTTCGCTGGAAGCCAACCAATATCTGTTGCTGCTAACATCAAATACGACAAGATGCGTTGTTCGCTCGGTAATTGCCATATCTCGTGCAAATGCAAGCGTATCAGCAATTGCATGTGCGGAGGTTGTTAACCTGCGCGATGCGGCAAATCCCCGCATCGCAGGCATAGATATTGATGACAAAACAGCAATAATAGCGAATACCAACATGATTTCCATAAGACTAAAACCGTCCTCACTGGACGAAGGGATTCGGTTTCGGAGATTTTTAAACATGCTGGTTTTCCTATTGTTAAACGATAAAAGTTTACTGTGCAGCGGGAGTATCTTCAATCCAGTTGGTAATGTCCTTGGCAAAACCAATCCCCCCCTGTTTGCCGTCTTTACCATACGACAGTAGGTCAAAATCGTAGCCATCCTGGGTGCCCGGGTTTCGATAGACGTACGGATTACCCCAAGGGTCATTCGTCAGCTGCTTCTGAAGATAAGGCCCACCCCAATTTTGAGGTGTTGGATTCGGAGCCTGCCACAAAGCATTCAAACCTTGTTCTGTGGACGGATATTCCCCAACCTCGATTGCATACAGTTGCAATGCAGTTGATAGATTGTTAATTTCTAAACCTGCTTTAGAAACTTTTGCCTTTTGAGGGGCATCCATTATTCTTGGTGCAATGAACGCGGCTAAAATACCCAAAATAACGATAACAATCGTCAATTCAATGAGGGTTAACCCTGATTCGTCTGTTCTAAGTTGTTTAAACATTTAGTTTAACTCCTTATTAATGTCCAGAATTCACGTTCTGGTTTTTCTGACTATATAAACGGAACTTGTGTCTATTTAGACAAATATCTCTCGTGATAGTTTAGAAAAATTGACTCTGAGAATAAGCGTTTCGCCTTAACCGCTTAATGCTTGTTGTGCTTCAAAGATCGGTAGAATCATCGCAACAGCGATAAATCCGATGAGTAATCCCATAATCAAAATTACCAAAGGACTAATGGAACTCGTCAACCGTTCAAGACTCTTTCTGATTTCCATGTCGTAATAGTCAGACAGTTTTGATAACATCGTGACCGGTTCCCCGGATTCCTCACCAACAGCAATCATGTGGGTAACGAGGGTCGGGAAGTCCTTGTTCTGTCCTAATTCTCGCGATAGCGTTGAACCTTGTTCTACTTCTCTTTCTGCTTCAGTGATAGCATTACTATACACCTTATTTCCAATAGTATCTTTTACTACTTGCAGAGCAGGAAGCATCCGCACACCGTTTTCCAAAAGAGTCGCCATCGTGCGTGTGAATCGAACAATAGCAAATGTGCTAATAACGGGTCCAACAAGTGGGATCCTAAGCTTAATCCGATCAAACAGTATCTTTCCTGTTTCAGTACGAAGGTATTGCCGGAGGACCGTTGCAATAACGCTAATAGCAAGTAAACCTAACCACCAAAAATTTGCAAAAGCATCTGATACTGTAATCAGGACTTGAGTCGGGAGTGGTAGTTCAGCATTAAATTCAAGGAACATGTCCGTGAATTTAGGAATAACGAGTATCATTAGAACTATGACTGCGGTTACCATTAACCCAAAAAGAATTGCTGGATAGAATAGTGCCGAAACAACTTGGTTTCTGAGAACGCGCTGTCTTTCAGCGAACTCTGCCAGCCGTTCTAAGACTTCTCCCAATACGCCACCTGCTTCACCTGCTTTGACCATGTTAACGTAAAGTTCGGAAAATACCTTTGGATGTTGCTCCAACGCGACGTTAAACGTTGCGCCTTGTTCAACATCAGTTTTAACCTGCGAAATAATGCGGTTTAACTCTGGATTTGTAATCTGCTCTAATGTAACCTCCAAAGCTCGCGGAAGTGGAACATGAGCGCTTATCAATGCTGCTAACTGATAGGTGAAAAATTCGACTTCAGCAGATTTGATTTTGCGCGTTCTGATATTAAATATACGTTTCGCTTGCGTTTCAAGTGCTTCACCTTCCTCAACAATTTGCGTTGGCCAATATCCCATCTGTCGCAATTGTGCTATCAGTTCGGCTCTTGAGTCTGCTTCTAAAGTACTATTAACCGTAGACCCTGTGTAGGTTAGAGCTTCATATTGAAATCTTGGCATGTCAATCCCTTGAATGAAATTATTTAATCTTCAGGTATATAAGGATCAAAACAGTAGATGTCAGTTTGTAGGCGCGAAGTACGCCAAAGAAAGTGTTACATTACTTGTAAAATCTACTAAAATAAATTTAGAGCTGCCTTTAATACAATGAATGTCAGCAGAAGTTTAACACGTTAAAGTACAGTTGCCAATGTGTGCAACAAACTATTTCTTATTTACCACTAAACACTTAATCAGCAGCACTCTGTCTTTCCTCATCAAATTCGTATGCATCTTCTTGGGTGAGCCGCAGAACTTCATCAACCGTTGTTAATCCAGAAACGACCTTTCTCCACCCGTCTTCGCGTAAACTTTTCATACCTAATTTCACTGCTAAACGTCGAAGTTCACTTGTTGAAACCTGCTTCAGTGCCATTGAACGTAGTTCTTCAGACATAAAAATAACTTCAAAAATACCAATTCTACCTCTATAGCCTCTGCCACGACACTCTTTGCAACCACCATCTTTTGCGCGTGGAATTTCAATATCTGTCTCTGCATTGACACCGTTGTTGACGAAGAGACCAGCAATTTCCTTATCACTCGGCTGATACATTTCGCAGCAGGCTTTGCATACACGTCGGGCTAACCGCTGTGCGATAATTCCTTCTACTGTAGAGGCGACCAAATACGGTTCAACCTTCATATCTATTAGACGCGTGATGGCACCTGGGGCATCATTTGTGTGTAGTGTACTAAAGACAAGGTGTCCCGTAAGCGAAGTATGAATAGCCATTTCAGCAGTTTCGTGGTCACGAATCTCACCGACCAGTACCTTATCAGGGTCTTGCCGTAAAATATGTCTTAATCCATCTGCAAATGTGAAATCAATATCAGGGTTAACTTGAATTTGGTTTATCCCTTCTAATTCATATTCAACAGGGTCTTCAAGCGTAATAATTTTGACATCAGGTGTGTTAATCTCTTTCAAACATGCATAAAGCGAAGTAGTTTTTCCGCTTCCAGTGGGGCCTGTCGCAAGGATAATACCGTGTGGTTTGTGAATCATTCGCTGGAAAAGCTCAAAATTATCATCAGTTAACCCAAGTTCCGTTAAACCGAATTCAATAGATTGGCGGTCAAGAATACGAAGAACAACACTTTCACTATGCTGCGTCGCGACGGTAGGAACTGTGGACACACGAAGATCAATCTGACGTCCACCAAGACTATCAATTGTCATATTGATTTTCCCGTCTTGTGGACGGCGACGCTCCGCTACATCCATTTCAGCCATAATTTTGATCCGGGATATGATCGCCGACTGCAGGTAAGGAGGTGGTTGTTCTTGATCTTCCAATACACCGTCAACCCGATATCGAATCTTTAACTCTTCTGGGTAAGGTTCAATATGGATATCACTCGCTCCTGCACGTGCTGCATCAATAATCATCTGGGAAACGGCTTGAACAACTGTTGGGTCTTCACTGAGATCCTTTTCATCAATACCAAAGTCTTCAATACTTGTTCGTTCAACTGTTGCAGCAGCACCAACGGGACCTTTAATACCAGCACTCATCAGTGATGCAGCACTTTTACCGTAGAGTCGTACAATCGCGTCTGATATTTCGTCTTCATCGGCAAGAAGAAGGTTAATCTCACACTCGGTGACGTATTGAATTTCGTCAATTAACATTACATCTTGAACATCGGCAATTGCTACCGTGAGAACATTCTCTTCAAGGTGCACTGGTACAACTTTATTACGATAGGCAAAACTTGCTGGTACTTTCTCAAGTGCTTCTGGTTCAGGATCTATTTCTTCTAATTGTAGAATAGATGTTCCAAATTCGCGCCCTTTTTTAGCAAGTTCAAGAACTTTAGGAGAAACGTATTCAGAGACAATTCCTTCTTCTGATTCTCCTGCTTTTTCAATTTCATCCAAAATTTGTCGATAACTCTGTGAGTCAGATTGAGGGTCTCCGTCTGTCGCCCCCTCAGTTTGGATAGGTTCTTTTACCCAACCTTCAAGTATTTTTTCATGAATTTCATGATATTCCTGTTCTGAAATCAGGTCAGCTTCTCGTAGCACTTCAACGAGCGATTTTTGAGTAGATGCACCGTACATAAATAAAGTTCCTCATTGATTTTCAGATTAACCAATGCTTTTTGACGCAGCACAAGTTAATTAGTTTAAAATTCAACCATCCAAACACTGTCACAATTGTCTGTTTACTAACAAATTTAATCTTTCGCACTACGGTTATGGTTTTGCGCTAAAACATACAATATCATGTGGGGATTGATACCTTGTCGGGGAATTATTGAAACTTTCTCAAACACAGTATTTTGAAAAAGCAAAATGATGGTTGGTTTTGATTTTATCTGAAACTGCCATTTTAAGACGAAACATTTTGTCAAAAAGTTTAATATACCTGCCAAAACGTATAATCATCCATATTTAAATTGTATCACTACACCATAACAGAAATCCACTCGATTTGATCTTTAATTACAATAATGCTTCCTAACTTATGGTAGATTTTAAAGTTATTTAGACACTTTAGCACCAGCGAGGTTAGGAAACCTCGCCTACCAAGGGTGAAGGTATTTATTTTTATAATTCACCACAACTTTAGTCGGAACAGTTTTACTTTGTAAAGAATCAAGTGAATTAACAGACATTTCCCAAACCTGTAGCCATTTACCAAGAGATACGTAGTTATATATGTTATTGGTATTGGAAAGTGATTGTTATGATTTGTCGGATTATTCTATTAGACCAAACACTATAGTATAAGTTCGAATTTTCAGAAAAAAGGCAAAATATGCCGTTTTTTCTAAGTTTTTTAGAAAAATTCACAAATATAATCACTTTTTTTTAAACAATTTGCTTGACAAAACGTTATAGTATAATGTATTATATCTTTTCGGCAGATTTTAATTGAATTCCTATAATTAAGGAGAGGAGACGAATGGAAACCGAGTTTTTCGGTGAAACAGAAGACATCGAAGGTGTTGACACATATATAGATGAAGTGTATCCGTCGGAAGAAACGGAGTATGCGAACGACTACAAAGGTAGTGATAGGAGTGCTTTAACGAGTTGGTTACGTAGTGTTGCGGGACATCGTTTATTATCTCGCGAGGAAGAAGTTGAATTAGCGAAACGGATTGAAGCTGGCGATACTTCTGCGCGCGACGAGCTTGTTCAAGCTAATTTACGGCTCGTCATTTCTATTGCAGTCAGGTATCAAGGAAACAAAGTTCCGCTTGAAGACCTAATTCAGGAAGGAAATATCGGGTTAATCAAAGCAGCAAGTAAGTTTGATTATCGGAAAGGATTTAAATTTAGTACCTACGCTATTTGGTGGATTAAGCAATCAATTATGCGGACGCTTGATAATTTTGCGCGTTCTATTCGGTTGCCAGCATATATTGTTGCAAAGATGAATAAGTTTGATGCAACTTATGCGGCGCTTTGCCAAGAATTTCAGCGTGAACCGACCCGTGCTGAAATCGCTGAAGCACTTGACTTAACTGTCCAACAAGTGGAGGAAATTCTTACCTTTAATGCGGATACCATATCAATGGATATACCACTTGGTGAAGACCGTTCAGCGCGTTCGTCGGCAACGTTAGGGGATTTAATCGAAGACCCTTCAACAGCATCCGAAGAAGGACCAATTGCCCAATTGATTACACATGATCTGGTGGAAAGAATCCTCAGTAAACTACCGGAACGTGAGCAGCAGGTTTTAAAAATGCGTTTTGGGCTTGAAGATGGGGAACGGAAGACACTTCGTGAAATCGGAGATGCACTTGACGTAACCCGAGAACGTATCCGACAGTTGGAAATCTATGCAATTTCCCAATTAGGTAACCTTTATAACGAAATGGGTGAATTCCGCACTGACTACAAGGCAGATCGGACAGCTGCTTGAGTTGGATTCACGAAGGAAACTTATGAAGAATTTGTTTAAAAAACTCGCGGGAACTGAAGAATCTTTATTGGAAGTCACAAAAACAGCGCAAGAAAAGATTCAAACTGTTATTGATGCTGAAGATGTGGAAGTGGAAGGATTACGCATTAGTATTGAAGGGCGTAGTGCTTCCGATTTCCAATATAGTCTTGGCTTAGCTACTGAAGCTGAGGAAGACGACATCATCGTTGAAATGGGAACTTTTAAGGTTTTGGTTGATGCCAAAAGTGCACCAGACCTTAAAGGTGCTGTTATTGATTATGTTGAAGACCTTAATTCAAGCGGCTTTAAGATAGAAAATCCGAATAAGCCAACATGGGACAATCCAAAGGCACAGAAGATTCAAGAACTGATTGATGAACGAATTAATCCAGCTGTCGCAGCACACGGTGGACAAATTGAACTTCTGAATGTTGAAGACGATGCCATCTATATCCACATGGGTGGTGGGTGCCAAGGATGCGGTATGGCGAATGTCACGCTCAAACATGGTATTGAAGCGATGATTCAAGAAGTGTTCCCAGAAATCACACAGGTCATTGATACGACTGACCATGCATCGGGTACTAATCCTTACTATTCCTCTGGAAAAGGGTAGAAGAATACCTCTGATTTAGAAGTAAGTCTGCATATATAGATTTCAAATCGGATTCAAGATTAATTCGTTTGTTATAGTGACGGTTGGTTAGAGCAATCATGCTTTAGCCAACTTTTTTAATTTGTGCGCCTGTGTTGTTTGCATAGGTAATAAAGCAGGTGCCACCATCTGGTAAAGTTGCCAAGTATTCTACTGTTTTACGTTTCAAAGAATCTATGTCATCACTCACAGCACAAATTGCTGGGCCCCAACTACTTACGCCTGCCCCTAATGCACCGTTGGTTTGTAAAAATTCAAGTGTTTGCTGCAATTCAGTGCCTTGTGCATCAATCTCCACCTTTTTCCAACCGAATGTTTGAATTTCGTTTAAAGCCTCACCAAAACTACGCATATCATTTTCAAGGATCGCAGGTAATACTTTTAATAGTAGAAGATAGGACAACTTTGGCGCAACAGATGCCGGTTGCGGACACAGTGTCCGGAAAAGTTCCAATTCAGCTTCTCCATAGATACGTGAACAATTCGGCAGGACAATGAGAAGCGGTTTATTTGGAAATGTATATCGTAGTAAAATCGGAGGAGGAGATATATCGTCTGCGGCAGAAGATGGGAGAAAAGAGGGTTTCTGTTCAGGATAGCGATGCCCTCCATCAACAATGAAACCGCCAGTCTCAAACGCTGCGACGCCGATTCCAGAAGTTCCACCGCGTCCGACAGCATTTGCAAGTTCTAAAATACTTAATTCCAGAT